>JAZNEA010000097.1:0-13137 GCA_045588325.1 Clostridia bacterium | reverse complement strand
GTTAGAAAGGTTACTAATGACAAGGAACTTGAGCAGTTTTTTGCAGAGGCTAAGGAGATTTCCAGATCTGGTTTGGTTATCGTAGAGGAGTATGTTGAGGGCGCAGAGATTACAGTTGATTTCCAGATTATTGACGGAAAGGCTCATTTCCTAAGCGCCTCTAACACAGAAAAGGTAAACTACAAGGATAGATTCTTGGCATTTAGAACACGTTATCCTGCAGCAATTAAGCCTGAGACAGTCGAGCGTATTGCAAAGCTTGGTCAGCAGATTGCAGATGCGTTTAACCTTAAGAACACTCCTATGCTGGTTCAGCTGCTCACAGATGACAAAAAGGAGTCTGTATTGGAGTTTTGCGCAAGAAATGGTGGCGGTGCTAAGTATTTGCTTATTAAGTTTGTTACTGGATTTGATCCCATCGAGGCAGTTTTGGATCTCACTTTGGGTAACAAGGTTGTAGTTGAGAACGACAACCCCAAGGCTAGATACTTGACCAACGAGTTCCTGTACGTGAATCCAGGCGTATTTGATCATCTTGAGGGCTTTGAAGAGCTTAAACAGGATGGAACAATTACTGAGTACTGGCAGTTTAAGTGGAAAGGCGCAGAGATTAAGAATGTGGCTACAAGCAGTGATAGAGTTGCAAGTTTCACATTGTGCGCTGACACACACGAGGAACTGGTTGAGAAGCACAACAAGGTAGCAAGTGCTATTAAGATTATGGATGTTAACGGTACCGACATAATGAGGCACGACTTGTTGACAGACATTAAGAGATTAGATTTACAATGAATTAAGGAGTAGAAATGCCTGTTGAAATTTGGTATTTAATAGCGGTATTCGCTGTAGCTATTATTGGTTTTTCTGTATTAAAGAGACCACTTTACGAATGCATGCTGGTATCGTTTATCGTGTTGGTAGCTATTACAAACACATGGTCAAGCATCGGTACATACATGTGGGATGCTTTTAAGGAACCTACAATGTACGTTATTTTCGTGTTTATTATATCGGCACATTTGTTGTCCAAGACAAGTGTAATCGATGACTGTATTTCCATTATTCTTGCTATCTTTGGCAGAGTAAGAGGTGGTGCAGGTTTTGTGTCTATTATTGGTAGTTCTTATATGGGCTCCTTGTCTGGATCAGGCCCTGGAAATGTAGCAACTACAGGTGTTTTCACAATCCCAGCTATGATTAAGTCAGGGTATCCTCCGCATCTTGCTGCTAATGTTGAGGCCCATGCAAGTACCATGGGTAACATGATTCCTCCCGCAGGTATGATTGGTATAGCCTTTGCAGCGCTGGATACACTCTATCCCAACACCTATACATTGTCTCAATATTGGATGCTTTTGTGGGGTATTGCTCTTTGGTTTATCTTCCAGAGAATTATTACTTTGTTTGTTATGTGCAGGTATTATAAGGTTATGCCAATTGCAAAGGAGGATTTGCCATCTCTTAAGCAGTCCCTTAAGCATGGCTGGAAAGCTGTTTTCTTGCCAATCGTGGTATTCTTGCCATTCTTTATTACAAGCCAGTTTGCAGAGTTCTTTGAGGCTAGACTGGGAAGTGCAGGGGCATCTGCTTTGAACAATAGTTTACTTTTGTTCATCCCATCTGTAATCGTCATTTGTGGCATTCTTCTTTCTGGCAAGGATACTATCAAGAAGGTAACTCCTAAGGTTATGTACCAGGGCATCCAGAATGGTATGCTTAAGGTAGTGCCTACTGCTTCATTGGTTTTGTTTGCTTACTTTGTAAGTAACGTATTTGAGGATCTTAAGGTAGAGGTTGCAATCGGCCAGTTCATTAGCTCACTTAACATGAATTATGTTCTGCTCTGCATCTTGATTCCATTGTGTACAGCTGTTTTGGGAATGCTATTGCCAGGTTCTACCCAGGTAAAGATTTTCGGTGGTATCATTATCTCTGTAATGGCTGCAGCAGGAGGCAATCCTATGTTAGCAGCAGCTATGCTTCCATGTATTTGTGGTGCTATGCACGGAGTTACGCCTCCATATTGTGCATGTGTATATACAGGTATGGGTATTGCACAATCAGAGCTTAAGCCAACAATTAAGAACTGTATGATATGGGTCGTTATCCACTACATTTTGTCAGTTGTTATTTTGCTGGATGTATTGCCAGTTTGGGGACTAATTAGGTAGGGAGGATTCTATGAGAAAGAAAATATATGATGTTCTTAATAAAATATATGGAATCCTTATGACAGTTTCCTTTTTTGGAGGGTTCCTGCCGTTGATCCCATTTGTAATCGCAATAATAATTGGCGGCGAAACAGGAGAAAAGTGGGCAGTGTTTTTGTATAAGCAGTATTACCCTTGGGTAATTATTGCTGGATGCGTAGCGATTGTTATTGGCCTTATTGCAATGTATATTGCAAAGATTGAGGGGTTGTCGGTAAAGAATGTATCTACTAAGGAAGATTCTTCTGATAAGTGAGTTTTAATGAAGTAAATACATTTGATATGCAACGAGACGAAAGGATTCGGTTATGTACGAGAATTTAAGAGGAAAGAAATTGTTGGTAATGGGTGGTGGATCTCAGCACTGTAAGGTAGTAGAGGCAGCTAAAGAATTAGGCGTTATTACATATGTAGTAGATAATGTGGAAAATTCTCCTGCTAAATATATGGGTGATTATTCCTATCTCATTAACGTAACAGAGACAGAGCGTCTGGCAGAGTTAGTAGAGTCGGAGCATATCGATGGTATTGTTAGCGGGTGGTTTGACTTTGTTCAGCCTCATTATCAGAGACTTTGTGAGAGAACAGGTTTGCCTTGCTATGGTACAAGGGAGCAGTTTGAGATCCTTACTAAGAAAAAGGAGTTCAAGGAGTGGGGACTTAAGTACAATGTTGGAGTTCCGGCACGTTTGCTTTTGGATGAGATTGAAGAGATATTGCCATTTAAGGTAATTGTAAAGCCATCTAACAGCAGAGGATCCAGAGGTTCCTCTATTTGCTCTACTAGGGAGCAGGTTCTCGAGGCAGTTGAGATTGCTAAGGCAGCTTCCTTTGATGGCGAGTACGTAATTGAGCAGTTCATCGATAAGATGGATGCATTCTGTGTTACATACATGTTCGTTAATGGCGAGGCATATTTGGAGCAGCTTTCTGATGCATACTTTGGAGATAAGGAGCATGGTCTTGACAAGGTTGCGGTAGCATACAGATCACCTTCAGTCAGATCTGAGGAGTACCTTGAGAAGGAAGGTGGCAAGATTATTAACATGCTTAAGGCTTTGGGAGTGGAGAACGGACCTTTTGTTGCTCAGGGCTTCATTACAGAGGATAACGTAGTGTTCTTTGATCCCGGCAGAAGATTTGCAGGTGGTGAGTATGAGAGGGCATTTAAGCGCATCACAGGTATTGATATGCCTAGAGACATGATTATCTTTGCACTTACAGGTAAGTATCCAGTATACGAGGGAAGCCTTAACAAGGATAGCTACAAGCTTAATGGCAAGACAACAATTCGTCTGCAGATTAACGTAAGAGCTGGTTTGGTAGACAGCGAAAAGGGATTTGATGTAGTAGAGAGCTATCCTGAGGTTGAGTATGTTGCTAAGTATCACGCCCCGGGTGAAGAAATCATGGCAACAGGCAACACACACCAGCGATATGCACACATTATCGTTGTAGCAGATTCATCTAAGGAGTTGAGAACTGCCGTAAAGAAGGTATATGATACAATTGGTGTATATGATAAGGATGGTAACAATATGATTGTATCCTTGTTTAATCCAGATTTGATTTAATCCGATTTTAGGAGATTTATTTATGGCAATCAATGTAACTCGTTCTTCTATGCCTTCCTATGAGGAGTATTGTGAGGAAATTAAGAGCATTTGGGACACTGTCCATCTAACAAACATGGGTCCTATTCACAATAGACTCAAGGAGCAGCTTAAGGAGTATCTTAAGGTGTCCAATACTGAGCTTTTCGTAAATGGACATTTGGCTCTTTACACAGCAATTAGAGCATTGGAGTTAAAGGGGGAGATTATTACAACTCCCTTCACTTTTGCATCTACAACTAATGCGATAGTTCAGGCAGGTTGTATTCCGGTTTATTGTGATATTAAGGAAGATTACACAATCGACGAGAACAAGATTGAGAAACTGATCACTAATAAGACAGTGGCTATAATGGCGGTTCATGTATATGGTAACATCTGCGCTGTTGACAAAATCCAGGAGATCGCGGATAAGCATGGCCTTAAGGTAATTTATGATGCAGCTCATGCTTTTGCGGTTGAATATAATGGCAGAGGTATCGGTGACTACGGAGATGCGTCCATGTTCTCGTTCCATGCGACCAAAGTTTTCCATACAATCGAGGGCGGTTGCCTTACTTTTAAGGACGAGAACCTTGCCAGGAAGATTAGTCAGGAGCGCAATTTTGGCATCGTAGGTGAGACGTTAGATTCATTTGGAACGAATGCCAAGATGAACGAGTTTCAGGCTGCAATGGGAATATGTAACCTTAGGCACATTGATGACGAGCTGTTATCACGCAAGGTGGCTTTTGATCGATATAATGCAAATTTGTCAAATGTTGACGGCATTAAGCTTTTGCCCTTCGTGGACGGAATAAAGAAAAACTATGCGTATTACCCGATCCTTGTGGACAAGCAGGTATACGGCATGGATCGCGATGAGTTGGTGGCAAAGCTGGGTCAGGAAGGCATTTTTGCTCGCAAATATTTCTATCCATTAGTTTCGGAAAATCAAGAATTTGCAAGTAATTTGGCAGATTTGACCCCTATTGCAAGGGATGTTTCCAGAAAGATTTTGTGTTTGCCTCTTTATGCTCATCTCGATGTGGAGATTGTGGATAAGATTTGCAATGTTATTCTTAACAAGTAAAGGAGATTGTTATGAAAGGTATTATTCTTGCAGGTGGTAGAGGAACACGTCTTTACCCAATGACACAGGTTGTTTCTAAACAGTTGCTTCCAATTTACGACAAGCCACTAGTTTATTATCCTCTATCAATTCTATTGCTTGCAGGCATTAAAGAGATCCTCATTATTTCCACACCTGAGGATATTGGCAACTATGAGAGATTACTTGGCACAGGAGAGAGAATCGGTGTTAAGTTCTCCTACAAGGTACAGGAGACACCAAGAGGCCTTGCAGATGCATTTATCCTCGGTGAGGATTTCATTGGCAATGATGATGTATGCCTTATCTTGGGCGATAACGTTTTCTATGGTAAGGATCTGAGCAAGATTTTGTGGAAGGCAAGGGATCGCAAAAAGGGAGCCACAATCTTTGGATATCCCGTTAAGGATCCACGCTCCTTTGGCGTAGTTGAGTTTGACAAAGATCATAGAGTTGTTTCAATTGAAGAAAAGCCAGAGAATCCTAAGTCTAATTTTGCCGTTCCAGGACTTTATTTCTACGACAATAGAGTTGTGGAGATCGCTAAGAACGTTAAGCCATCTGCTAGAGGTGAGATTGAGATTACAGCAGTTAATAATGCATACATGGAGCTTGGTGAGCTTAATGTAGAGTTGCTTGGTAGAGGTATGGCATGGCTTGACACAGGTACTCCAGAGGGTATGCTTAAGGCATCTGAGTTTGTACAGGTAGTACAGGACAGACAGGGTTTCTACATTTCTTGTATTGAGGAAATTGCGTTCCGCAGAGGATTTATTGATGCAGAACAGCTTTTAAAATTAGGACAGGAACTTAAGATGACTGATTATGGTCAGTATTTGATTGGTATTGCAGAGGGGGCATTAAAGGATGAATAAGACAATTCTTGTTACAGGTGGCGCAGGTTTTATCGGTGCCAATTTCGTATACATGCTTTTGGAAGAGAGGCCAGACTGGAAGGTAGTTTGTGTTGATGCTCTTACATATGCAGCTAATATTCACACACTTAACGATGCACTTAAGAATCCAAACTTTGTTTTCTATAAGGAAGATATTAGAAACAGAGAGGGTATCTTTGAGATTTTTGAGAAGGAGCATCCAGACGTCGTAGTTAACTTTGCTGCAGAGTCTCACGTAGACCGTTCTATCGAAAATCCTGGTATTTTCTTGGAGACAAACATTATCGGAACTCAGGTTATGATGGATGCATGCCGTAAGTATGGCATTGAGAGATTCCACCAGGTAGGTACAGACGAGGTTTATGGTGATTTGCCACTCGATAGACCTGACTTGTTCTTCCACGAAGACACACCTATCCACACAAGCAGCCCTTATTCCACATCTAAGGCAAGTGCAGATTTGCTTGTTATGGCATACCACAGAACATACGGTTTGCCAGTAACTATTTCTCGTTGTTCTAACAACTATGGACCGTATCAGTTCCCAGAGAAGCTTATTCCCCTTATGATTAACAACGCATCTCAGGACAAGGCATTGCCAGTATATGGTCAGGGCTTGAATGTTAGAGACTGGCTTTACGTTAAGGATCACTGCTATGGTATCCTTGCTGTTTTGGAGAAGGGTAAGGTAGGCGAGGTTTATAACCTTGGTGGCCACAACGAAAAGGCAAACATCGAGATTGTTAAGATTATCCTCAAGGAGCTTGATAAACCTGAGTCTTTGATCACGTACGTGGCAGATAGAAAGGGTCACGACCAGAGATATGCTATTGATCCTTCTAAGGCTAACCGAGAGCTTGGCTGGGGTCCAACAACAATGTTTGCAGATGGTATTAAGCTCACTATCCAGTGGTACAAGGATCACATGGATTGGATGCAGGAGTGTACAAGCGGTGAGTACACAAAGTATTATGATCAGATGTACGGTAATCGATAAGGATTAGTTCATGAATCTTAAGCAATTCAAATACGTCATAACATTGGCTGAGACAGGCTCCTTTGGCAGAGCAGCAGAGGAGTTGGGCATTTCACAGCCTTCTTTGTCTCAGTATGTTAAGAAAATAGAAATGCAACTTGGTGATATTGAACTGTTCGACAGGTCCGGAGGAAATGTTCGCCTCACGGATGCGGGTAAGGTGTATATCGAAACAGGTCGCAAGATACTTGATTTAGAGCGGCAAATGTTGGGACAGCTAAATGACATTGCTGTTAATAAGTCAGGCACTATTACTGTTGGTACATCTCCATATAGATCTGCGTCTATGATGCCTGCAGTGGTTAAGGAGTTTAAAAACAAATATCCAGGCATGCATATTGTAGTTGAGGAGATGACATCTCAGGAACTTTTAGAGGCAACAGAGCACGGAAAGTTTGATTTATGCCTGACTATGTTGCCGGTTAACGAAAGGACTTTTTGCTACGAGAGAATAGCTAATGAGGAGTTAATACTTGCAGTTCCAACTAGCTTTGATTCCATTGAAGCAGAAGTAATGCCAAACAGAAAGTATCCTGCGATTGATGTGTCACAGATTGATAGGAAGCCTTTTGTAATGATTACGGAAGGGCAATACATGCAACAAGCTCTGGATAACTTGTGTAATGATAACTCTATCAATGTTACAAGAGTCGTTGTGGTAAAGAGCTTAGAGGCTCAGGTTGAAATGGTAAGGGCTGGATTGGGAATGGCGCTGCTACCCAGCGGTATTGAGCGATTTTTCAGTCCTGGAGAGGTGATGTTTTACTCATTCAAGCAAATGCTTCCAAGGAGAGAGATCGTAGCAATGTGGAGGAGAGAGTATGCCATTAGTAATGTTGCGCGAGACTTATTGACTATAATGAAGGAAACTTTTAACAATTAAGGAAGATTTCAAGATAATATTTCTGCGTATAATGCTTGAGCATATAAGAAGGAGGATTAACACAAACCTATAGGAAGACAAAAGCATCAAAATTTATATAAATTCTGCAACGTTATAAAGTTGCTTATATGACCTTGTTACTAGTTGAATCGGTGATGAGGTCTTTTTTTAAAAAATCCATAGAAAATAAAGGCAAAATACCGGAGGAATATTTGAATTTTTAGTATTAAGGTATATAATTATTTAAATTTCATAAATTTAAAGGAGGAAACATGAAAAAAATTGTGGCTTTTGTTCTGGTGCTATCAATGGTTACTGGCTTATTACCAGTATATAAACCTAGCTTTATGATAGCAGAGAATACGCTTAAGCATGCTTCTGCGTCCACTGGTGTGACAATTGTCACACAGCCGACAGACTCTAAAGTCAAACTAGGTGAGACATATAGGGTTACAGTAGAAGCAAAGGGAGAGGGATTAAAGTACCAATGGTACTTCCGAAACCCAGGGAAAGAAAAGTTTAGTAAGTCTTCTATCACAAGCAATGTGTACACAGATGTAATGACTGCTGACAGAGCAGATCGTGAAGTTTATTGTGTAATCACAGATAAAGAGGGCAATACAGTTACTTCCAATACGGTAAAATTGCTTATAAAGACGTATGAAGACTTGGAAATTGTTACCCAGCCCACGGACTCTGAGGTCAAACTAGGTGAGATATATAGAGTTACAGTAGAGGCAAAGGGAGAAGAATTAAAGTACCAATGGTATTTCCGCAATCCAGGGAAAGAAAAGTTCAGTAAGTCTTCTGTCACAAGCAATGTGTACACAGATGTAATGACTGCTGACAGAGCAGGTCGTGAAGTTTATTGTGTAATCACAGATAAAGAGGGCAATACAGTTACTTCCAATACAGTTAAGTTGGTTTTGATTAAACCTGCTCCAGAAGTACAGATGATTACAAGTAACAGCTATACAATGGAGTACCAATTTGGAACACCTGATAGTTGTCGAGTTTCCATTGTGGAGGATGTGAGAGCAGGAGATGTAATAGGATTCTATATAAAACTGGTTGGATACCAAGGCAACTCAGTTGAAGGAGCAGATATGGTGGTTTCGAGCTGGGCTGGAATACCTGCTATCTATCTTGATGCTGATGGTAACGAGACAGGCATAACAGTTGGCACTGGTGCTCATATTTCCGACTATGGAGTATATTTGGGAGACGATTGGTACTACATTCAATGTGTAGCACAGTCTGACGACTTTATACTCAATTTTGTGGTACGTACAGATAATGTACCTAGCGGTAAGATTGGTCAGTGTATTTTAGCGGATATAAGGATTAATGGAAACGAAGTAACAAATGTTTCAGGGGCTGAAGGGGTAATCGAGCCTGTTGAGATAACTCATCCAGGCATTCCAGGATTGCGTCCGATTGAACCAACGCCGACAGCAACGCCAACACCCACAGTGGCACCGACAGCTACTCCTACTGCGACACCCACAGTAGCACCAACTGCTGTTCCTACTGCGATACCCACAGTAGCGCCGACTGCTACTCCTACACCTACTCCAGCAAATACACAGACTTCTGCAGGCCTTAAATATAGGGTAAATGCAGATGGTAAGACTTGTGTAATTACAGGTATTGGTACTTGTGTGGAGACAGATATTGCAATTGGTAACTATATCGATGGCTATATTATCAGTGGCATTGCAGATTATGCTTTCATGAACAACCACAACATTACAAGTGTAACGCTTACAAATACCATTGTATCTATTGGTAAGGAAGCTTTTTATAATTGTGAGAATTTGGTAAGTGTTAAGCTTACAACAGATAAAGTAATTTCTGTGGATGTCCATGGTGAATATTCTGTGGGCACAGAGGCATTTGTAGGATGTAATAGTCTTGAAGTGGTTGAGTTGCCAAATAAGATTGTAAAAATCAATGAAAATGCATTTAGGAGTTGCTATAACGTATTCAACATAACTCTTCCTGAATCATTAGAGTATGTAGGAAGTGTTGCTTTTCATGGATGTACAAGCCTTACAAGCATAGTAATTCCAGAGAATGTTAGAATCATAAAAGATTCTGCTTTTGAGAACTGTTGGAATTTGGAGAAAGTTGTTTTCTTAGGTGATAACCTAACTGAAATTGACGTTAATGTATTTGCTAACTGCTATAATCTTAAGAGCATTGACTTGCCATCAAGTATTATGCATATAGGTGTATATGCTTTTGGGTGTTGTTATAGTCTTGAAAGTCTTACTCTTCCAGAAGGATTGCTTACAATTGAAGACTCCGCTTTTTCTAATTGTAATAATCTGAAAACGATTATAATTCCTACTTCAGTAACAAAAATTGGATACAATGCTTTGTATATTAGCACCTATAGAAATCGAGAAATTATTTTCGAAGATCCCTATGGATGGAATATAGATGTTAATAGTATGACTTCGGAAGAAGTTCTTAGCTATAACAGCGAACACAATCTTGTCAAGAAGGAAGAGGTAGCTAAGCCAGGTACGAACGAAATCTATTGTTATGACATGGACATAAAGGTTTATGATGACTACAGCAAGGCTGTTGTTAGATTAGACAATTATAGTCGTGATGATGTTATTTCATTCTATATTAAGCCTGTAGTCGCTGAAAATGTCGATTTAAGAGATGTTGTTCTTAGAGTATGGGGTTCAGGCATAAATGCTGTATATATTGATTCAGAAGGATACTCCACAGGAGTTGAAGTTACATCTGGCGTATCTTTTGTTGATTATGCTTTAGATGTGACAGAAGATGGCTGGTATTACATTGCATGTGTATTAGTTGAAGATGTTCGGAACAACCTCGAGGTTTCTCTTATGCTCGATGGCGCTAATACACTTGGTCAGTGTCAGATTGCAGAAGTCAAGGTAAAACCAGTATATACAAATAGTTATTATGTATCTGTATACAAGTCAAACGTTTTTGAACAGCCTACTGCACATATTATTCCTAAGATTGAACCTCCAGTAGAAATTCCAGATACCTCCATGTCAACTGTTAATATGTATGATATGCAAGATCAAAGAGGTGGTGGTTCTAGATGGTCTGTAAGAATTAATGAGCCAATTGCAACAGGAGATATCATCACTTTTTGGGTAAGACCCGCAACAATTGAAGGTGCTGCTATGTATGCAAGAGATGTAGTAAGGGCGCTTTATCTTGATGCAAATGGCGAGATTGTATTTGATGAATTTGGAAATGCCATCGATGTTTATTCTGGTAAGAATATAATTGATTATGCTCTTGCTGAGTATGATGGCTGGTATTACATTGCATGTGTATCTCAGTCTGATTCAGAAGCAGGTGTATATGAACTTTCTGTAGATTGCGGTGGCGTTTCTGGCGGAAGCATGGAGTGGTCACAGATTGCAGGAGTTGCTGTAAATGGACTAGAGGTAGGCGTAGTGGGCTGGTATGGAGAAACACTTAACAGTGACACTATTGAATTGCCTAACCTTGGAACTGAAACTAATCCTAAACCTCCAACAGAGGAGCCAGATATAACGGATGATCCTGAACTTCCTGATGATGATCAGAAAGTAGTTGTCAATGCATACGATATGGAAGATTCCAGAGGGGATATGTCCAGGTGGTCTGTAAAGATTGATGCCGACATCTATACTGGTGACATCATTACGTTCTGGGTAAGACCAGAAGCGATCGATGGTGCAGCCATGTATGCAAGAGGTTATGAAAATCGTGTAAAAGCAGTTTATCTTGATGCATACGGTAATGAAACTGACGTAGAAGTATATATGAATGCATATATCTTGGAACATGCTCTTGCTGAGTACGATGGATGGTACTATATTGCGTGTGTTGCAAAGGATAGCGATGTAGGATACGAACTCTCAGTCAATGCTGAAAATGTTGATGGTGGAATGATGTATGGAGCACAAATTGCTGGCGTTGCTGTGAATGGCGTAGAAGTAGGACTTGTAGGCTTTAACAGCGGAGAGAGACTCCCTGCATTTGCTATTGAAATACCTCAGTTTTCTCATACAGTAACACCGACCCCTCCAACAGAGGAACCAGATATAACGGATGATCCCCAATTTCCGGACGAGCCTACTTTGGATATTGCTGTAGAAGGCCCTGGTAAGGCATATAAAATGGAACCCAGCGATGGCGAAAATGTTGAAGTTTCAACTAGATGGAGAGTTAAAATCGCTGATGAAATCCGAGAAGGAGACGTTGTTTCCTTCTGGGTAAAGCCTTCTTTAACAGAAGGTGTATGTATGTATTTAAGAGGAAGTTATAAGGCTACTTTTTTAGACGCAGATGATAATGACACAGGTGTTGAAGTATATTATGGCAAAAATTCTTGGGATTATGCAATTGCAGAGTATTTCGGCTGGTACTATTTTGAGTGCGTAGCTTGGTCTAATGATGCATATTATGAGTTATCTGTAGTTGGAGAATCCGTTGAAAATGGTATTATTTATATCGATCAGTGTTATGTTTCTGACATTAAAATTAATGGTGAGTCTGCAACCAAGATTGTAAAGTTTTATGATTTAGAGACAGAAGTTGATTCACTCATAGTTGGTGAGTATGGTGAAATTATTGATCCTAATCCAGATGACTCTGCCGACTCTAATCCTGATGATTCAACAGACTTAGAGAAGTACGGTGAGGTCGTGAGGATAACGGCCTTAGAAGATTCTTCCGATCGAATTCAGTTTATGTTTGCACATTCGGTAAATGTAGGTGATGAGATTGTGTTCTATATTAAACCCATTAATGCAGAGCAATCTAGCATTACTGTCAGAGCGGCGGATGCTACGACTAAATTTTGGTCCGGATCTTTTGAAAACAATCCAGAAGTTCTATCTTTTGGAGATGGCTGGTATGAGGTGCGCGCTTATGTTACATATACAGATGTTACTGGGTGGGCTATAAGTATAACTGGAGTTGATGTATTTGCAGGAGATAGCGTATATCTAGCAAATATGTCAATAAATGGTGAGGCAATACCGGCTGATACCATCGTAAGTATTGGATCCAGTTGGTATGATAGGCCTGTTGTTGAAATTACTAAGGTGGGGGACAATGTTGGTGAAGATAATCCTGAAATTCCAGAAGAACCAGATCCAACTCCTCCTGCAGAGGAGCCAGAAGAGCCGACAGCTTCTCAGGGTCTTCTGTACAAAATTAATCCAGACGGTACAACATGTACCATTACGGGACTTGGAACATGTGAAGATACAGATGTTGTTATCCCATCTAGGATTGATGGATATAAGGTAACAGCTATTGCTGAAGGTGCTTTCATCTACTGCAAAAGCCTTATAAGTATAGAAATTCCCGAAGGCGTAACATACATCGGTGACAGTGCATTTGAGGGCTGCAGTAGTC
>JAZNEA010000096.1:0-9236 GCA_045588325.1 Clostridia bacterium | reverse complement strand
AAGGAAGTGTTTTGGGCGTACCACACACCCAAAATGCGCCGTCTGACTTGTCCGAGGTGCGGACATAAGGGATTGTGTGTCGAAGTATACGCAGAAAAGGAGGACAAGAACAATGGATAATATTATGGAGCTTCTTCCGTTTTTAATTCCGCTTGTGATTGTGCAGTTTGCGCTGTTTGGATATACACTGTATCACATTTTAACTCACAAGACATATAAACGTGGAAACCGTGCCTTGTGGCTGGTTATTACCATCGTGCTGATGAACTTTGTCGGGCCGATCCTTTACTTCCTGCTCGGCAAGGAGGATGCGTAATGGATATGCTGCGCATCACCGGTCTGCATAAGCGATTTGGTGATAAAGAAGTTTTGCGTGGTCTTAATTTAATAGTGCCGGAGCATAGCATATACGGCTTTATTGGCAAAAATGGTGCAGGCAAAACAACCACAATGAAAACGATACTGGGCCTATTGAAAGTAGATTTGGGTGAAATTGTTGTGAATGGTGAAAAGGTAGTTTACGGACAGACTTCCACCAATCAATATATCGGATATCTCCCCGACGTGCCTGAGTTCTATCCCTTTATGACTGCACCGGAATACCTGCATTTCTGCGGTGAGATCACCGGTATGAAAAAAGCAGAATGCGATTCCCGGTGTAAAGAACTCTTGGAACTTGTAGGTCTTGGTGATGAAAACCACCGCATCAAAGGTTTTTCAAGAGGTATGAAACAGCGCTTGGGTATTGCTCAGGCATTGCTTAACAGCCCCAAACTGCTGATCTGCGACGAACCCACCTCTGCCCTCGATCCTGTCGGCCGGAAGGAAATACTCGATATTCTCTTAAATGTCAGAGAGCAGACAACAGTTCTGTTCTCCACCCATATCCTTTCCGATGTGGAGCGCATTTGTACCGACGTTGCATTCCTGAATAATGGCGTGGTTGAAATCCACGGAAAACTCTCCGATATTAAGACGAAGTACCGCAGCGAGGAATATCTGTTGGAAACCGAGACCGATGCAGATGTACTCAAACTAATTCGGGTTTTTCCCTCAATGAAGCAAATCTGCAGAAATCAGCTCACATTTTGTGAAAGTGTGCTCTCTGTGTTTGATGTACTTTGCTTTGTGTCAAAGCAGCACATCGCCTTACTGAAATTTGAACGAGTGGAGCCTACGTTGGAGTCTTTGTTTATGGAGGTGACGCAATAATGAGATCTTTATCTGCCTTTATGAAAAAAGAACTCATGGAACAGCTTCGTTCCGCCAGGTTGATGATGCTTGGGCTCCTATTTGTTTTGTTTGGTATTATGAACCCTGCAATAGCGAAATTAACGCCATGGTTACTGGAAACTATGGCTGACTCCCTTGCCGAAAGCGGAATGATCGTAACGGATGTGAAAATCAGCGCAATGGACTCGTGGGTGCAGTTCTACAAGAATATCCCCATGGGCTTAATTGCATTCGTTTTACTGGAAAGCAGTATTTTCACGAAAGAATACATTTCCGGCACGCTGGTCTTATCTTTAACAAAGGGGCTTGAACGCCATAAGGTTGTGATTTCTAAAACGCTAGTGCTTACTGTTCTTTGGACAATTTGTTATTGGGTGTGTTTCGGAATCACATATGGTTATAACGCATATTTTTGGGATAATTCAATAGCACAAAATCTCATTTTCTCTGTGATATGCTGGTGGCTGTTTGGTCTGATGGTTATAGCACTGATGGTGTTGTTCTCCACATTGGCTAAGTCAAATACGGGTGTGCTATTGGGAACTGGTGGCATGGTACTGGCATCCTACCTGATTGGTTTACTGCCAAAATGCAGCAAGTATTTGCCCACCTATTTAGCAGATGGAAACTCTTTGATATACGGCTTAACAGAAGCAAGCACATATATGCCGTCACTAATAATTGCGATTGCAACAGGAGTAATCTGTTTTGCAATTAGCATTCCAATCTTTAATAAGAAACAGTTATAACCTAGGGCATCGTTTTGACGGTGCCTTTTAACTTTTCAGTGATCTTTTACAGGAATTATTGACACGCATACGACAACTGTATATAGTAGATATATACAGTATAAACAGAGGTGATGACGTGAACATACTGATTGATAATAAAACCGGTGCTCCGATCTACGACCAGATTTATTCCCAAATCAAAAGTCAGATCATCAGCGGAGCACTGAAAGAAGATGAAATGCTGCCGTCCATTCGTGGTCTTGCCAAGGATCTTCGTATCAGCTTTATTACCACTAAGCGTGCGTATGAGGAACTGGAAAAGGATGGCTTTATATATACACTTACCGGCAAGGGATGCTATGTTGCCCCCAAGAATGTAGAGCTGCTTCGGGAGGAGAATCTAAAAAAGATCGAAGAACATATAGATGAGATCGTTAGACTGGCTGATTCCTGCAATTTGAGCAAAAAAGATATTATCGACATGGTTAATTTCAGTCTGGAGGAGCAAGAATGAATGCACTTGAAATTAAAAACCTGACAAAATCATATCCCGACTTTACACTGGATAATTTGAATCTTACACTACCAAGCGGATGCATTATGGGTCTTATTGGCGAAAACGGCGCCGGTAAAAGTACTACAATAAAACTCATTCTCGGTATGATCCGCAAGGACAGTGGAAGTATCACAATCCTCGGAAAAGACAATGGTAACATCATCGAGCTTACAAAAGAGGACATCGGTGTTGTGATGGATGAGGTAGGTATTCCGGAATGTCTCACCGTAAAACAGGTCGGAAAGATAATGAGGCACACTTTCCACAACTGGGATGATGCTGAATATGTTCGCCTGGTAGAGAAACTTAAACTGCCTGACAAAAAGGAATTCAAAGAGTTTTCACGTGGTATGAAGATGAAACTTGGGATTGCCATAGCATTATCTCATAATGCAAAGCTTCTTATCCTGGATGAAGCAACATCAGGGCTCGACCCCGTGGTTCGAGATGAAGTTGTAGAGATGCTCAGTGACTTCACAAGAAATGAAAACCATTCCATTCTTATTTCGTCTCATATCGTTAGTGATCTTGAGAAGCTATGTGACTACATTGCTTTTCTCCATAAAGGAAAACTCCTGCTCTGTGAGGGGAAAGACCAACTGCTTGCTGAGTACGGATTGATTCACTGCACCGTCGAGGAGTTGGAAAGGCTTCCGTCCGAAGCAATCAAGTATAAGAAGGAAAATCCTTACGGCATTGAGGTGATGGTGTTGAGAGATGCGATACCTGCAGATATCACTGTCTGCCCCATCAGCATTGAGGAACTATTCGTATTTATGGTAAAGGAGGCGAGATAAGTATGAAAGGTCTTCTCTTAAAAGATTGGTATATGATGAAGAAATACTGCAGAGCCTATCTTTTTATTGCGGTTGTCTTCATTGCAGTGTCGCTTTTTAGTAATGACAATATGTTCTTCGTGTTTTATCCCTGTTTGCTCTGCGGGATGATTCCTGTTAACCTGCTTGCCTATGATGAACGAAGCCGTTGGATACAATACAGTGGAACATTACCATATACAAAAGCCCAGCTCGTGTGCGGAAAATACTTGATTGGGTTGCTTACCCAACTGGCAGTTTTAGTTGCTACGGGAGTTGCACAGGCCACAAAAATGATTATTTCACGCAGTTTTGTGCCTGGAGATTTTGCCGTTCTTATGTTATTGATGTTGATTGTATCGACACTTACATCTTCTATTTGTCTGCCGTTTGTTTTTAAGCTTGGTGTGGAGAAAGGGCGCACAGCGTACTATATTATGATTGGCTTCGTTTGCGGCGCGAGTGTTTTGGCCTCAAATATTCTCAGAGGACAACTTATGAGCGAGATACAGCCCAACCTGATTTTAGAGTTGGTTGCCGTCGTTGGTATTGGCGTATACATCCTTTCTTGGTATTTGTCGGTTGTATTCTTTAAAAGAAGAGAAATATAGTAACAGATTTTTGAAAATACCATACCGTTGATACCGTATAAAAATAATGCCTTCCTCACATATTTGAAGAAGGCATTTTATTGTTGCAAATTATCGAAAAATCAATTGAAGGAATTCAAGGTTTCGATATGAACCAGAGTTCCAGGATTTTCGGCCTACCTGTCCATTTATCTGTTCTGGTTGTTGTTCTGATTGTCCTGGTTGTTCTGATTCTTCTTGTTGTTCTTGCTGTTCTGATTGTTGTTCTTGTTGTTCTGGTTATTCTGATTGTTGCTCATAAATTAAATCCTTTCTTAATTTAATATCAAGCATAGTTTTGACCGCCTTCGGACAAAATATGCACGAGAAAATTAAGGAGTCCTTCAGTGCTTTTGATTCAAAACGGATTGGTTTTCACAATGGAAACCAAGGAGGAAAGTCGCGTTGACCTGCTGATTGACAAGGATAAAATCATTCAGATAGCAAAGAAAATAACACCTACCGAGGGCATGAGGGTTATAGATGCCTCAGGCTTGCGGGTTTATCCCGGCTTTATTGATGCCCATAGTCACATAGGGATTTCAGAAGAAAAGAAGACAAGTCAAGGTGATGAGAGCAACGAAGGAACTAACCCGATCACACCGGCCATCCGCGCCATTGATGCGATCAACCCAATGGACGGCGCATTCCACAACGCACTGGCTGCAGGCATCACAGGTGTAATGGTGGGGCCAGGCAGTTCCAACCCCATCGGGGGACAGTTTGCCTTTGTGAAGACCCACGGCAGGCGAATCGATGATATGGTGGTGCTGGCACCCTCTGCCATAAAGTTCGCCTTTGGCGAGAACCCTATGACGAACTATGGTATGAACGGCAATATCCCGTCTACCCGCATGGGAATTGCATCCCTGATTCGAGAGGAACTATTCCTTGCCAGGGAGTATTTTAGCAATGGTAATGGATCTCAGAAGACGTTCGCTAAGGAGTGCTACCGGGATCTGTTTGAGGGAAAAATACCGATGAAGGCCCACGTGCATCGGGCAGACGATATTTTTACTGCCATTCGCATCGCAGATGAATTTGGTTTGGGACTCACCCTGGACCATTGCACAGAGGGACATCTCATTGCCGATGACATTGTCAGGAGCGGTTATCCCGCCATCGTCGGTCCATCTCTGGCGTCCAGGAGCAAGGATGAGGTCAGCCTTTCGGACTTTAAAACACCAGGAGTGCTCCAGAAGGCAGGCGTGTTGGTTGCGATAACCACTGACCATCCAGTATCGAGGATCCAGTATCTTCCCCTGTGTGCAGCTCTGGCAGTCAAGGAGGGCATGAGCCAGTGGGGAGCGTTGCGCGCAATCACAATCGATGCAGCACGTATATGCCGCGTGGATCACAGGCTAGGTAGCTTAAAAGAAGGGAAGGATGCCGATATAGTCATATATGATGGAGATCCCTTCCAAATCGCGTCCTCTGTGAGATACACAATTGTCAACGGTCAGATCGCCTGGCAGGCAAATCAATCGAAGTCGTAAACAGATGGTCATAGCCTTTTGTACTGTGCTACAATACGCATATAGCCAGCGTAGCAAGATATAGCAGGGCACATAGGAGGACAGACCATGAGTGACAGACCCATAGTACCGATCAATTGCTTTTTCCAGGGGTGCTATAATCCGGCCTACGAGGTTGCGGTCGGTGTGCCGTGCAGAGTGTTGAGAGAGATTACGGATGAGGACAAGTCAACCTACCCCATGTATAAGCCAGATTAGCTGTGAATAAAAAATCGACAGCAATATGCTGTCGGGGCAGTATCTCATACGGTAACTTCTTGCTTACTAATCAGATAGTTTCTCCAATTCTCTGGGAATCCCATGGTCTCAATTTCGGCTTCTATATACTTCTCTGTAAGCCGTTCCAATTGATCAACGAATTCTTCCCAGTGCTCATCGTGTTGGATTAGCAGAGAAATGCAGACTAATATGCCAAAGATGCGGTTGTTCTTGATACCTGCTTCCTTGTGTTGCTTAAATATCATTGGTGTTTTAGTCAACCGCGCATTATACAACCTGCCATAATGGGCACACAGATTTCGAACATAGGCAATGCTCTCAATCCAACTCTCAAAGTATGTATAAGTAACTCCATATGTAGATGCAATAGCTTTCTTGTCATCATTTTTCATGTTCTTAAAGAATTTAGATAACATGCCGAAACTAAACAGTTCAACTAACGCATACATGGGTATTTTTCCGCCTTTGTAATTCAACTGGAAGTTGCGGACAAAGGGTGAATTTTGGTTACGGTTGATTTCGTGTCTAATATCCTTTAAGAAAGACTCGTGATATTCCGCTGTTTGGAAATTTGCTGGGTTTTCATATCCCAAAACCCCATATTTGCTGGAAAAATGGTTTGCTATCCTGCAGCGCAAATTTACCTCTATCCGTTCAATCATTGAGAACAGCAGTTGTCGGAAGTTGCAGTTAAATCTATAGAGCTGAACAATCTGAAAAAAAGTAACCCCTTCGTAGTAATTGCCATTTTTGGGTTTTAAGCCTAAACTGTAGGCTTTGATTAAACGAAAGTACGAAACATCATTTAGGAAAGATTTTGCAAATTCTTTGTCCTCGATTGTAAGTCCAAGGCGACACAAATTTTCTATTTGCTCATCCACATTGAGTGGAGGCTGATGGTTTCTGTCTTCCATAGAATATTCTCCCAAAAATTAAATGACCCGACGTGGTACGCATTGTGAAGAGGCGTGTCGGGTTCTGTTACATATATTGTACTCGCTTGGCGCGATATTTCAACACATTTTTATAGATTTCTTTTAACTTGTAATGACAAAACTTGACGTCGAATTCTACCCCATGTATAAGCCAGAATAGCTGTGGTGCGTGGCTTCCAGTGTGATATAATGCGGGTAGAAGGACGTAACCCCAAGGAGAACAATATGGAGAAAATAACAAGTTTTACGATTAACCACCTGGTGCTGCAGCCTGGTTTGTATGTTTCCAGAAAGGACAGGTGCAATGACTGCGTCGTAACCACCTTTGATATGAGGATAACAGCCCCCAACAGGGAGCCGGTGATAGATATGCCAGCGCTGCATACCATCGAGCATATGGCTGCCACCTATCTGAGGAATAGCCAGCACAAGGACAAGGTGGTATATTTTGGCCCCATGGGATGCCGAACCGGGTGTTATCTGGTCATGTTTGGCGACCTTGAGTCAGAGCATGTGGTGGATCTCGTAGTGGGCATGTGCGACTTTATCATAGGGTATGAGGGGGATATCCCCGGAGCCACACCTGTAGAATGCGGCAATTATTCAGAACAGAACCTGAACATGGCAAAGTTTTACATTAAGAGATACAAGGAGGACCTGATAAACAATAGGTTCTTCACATACCCAGCATAACCTCATAACAGGCATATAAATAATTGGCGGCAGAGACCAGGTCCTGCCGCCTTTGTTTGTCGATCATATTTCCTCTGCCAGAACTTTTCGCTTCTCCCATTTTCCGCTTAAGAAGTACAAAGCGCTGGGTATGGACGAACCATATGTGGCCAGAGCGTACCCGAGAACAAAACCGTAAAAGCCCCAGCCAATGACTATGCCAAAGAGCCAACTCAGTCCGATGCGCAGCACAACTCCGTCCAGCATGGCCAACACTAAGCCAAGCTTGGCATTACCCACACCCTGTATAAAAGCAAAACTGCCTCTCATAATGGCTAGGGCAGGCATCATCCACAGAATGGCTGAGATAAAGGTAGAGGACATGTCGTGAACCAGAGGATCCGTAGAGAACATCATAAATAAATGTCTGCCAAAGGTCAGGTAAACGATTATAAATAGGACAGACAGGGAACCAGAAACCAGCCAGGCCATATAAACGGTCTTCTTGGCTCGGTGATTGTGGCCCGCAGCGATGTTTTGGGCGATAATGGGCATGGCGGCGAACTGTATGCCCTGGGAAATTTTGTTAAAAATATCGTCTATACGAACGCCTACGCCAAATGTGGCCGAGGCGACTACGCCAATGTTGTTTACCATGGAGTTAACAAACATCATGGAAATATTAATACATCCGGACTGAATGGCCATGGGCAGCCCCTGGTCCAAAATAAGTCGCACATAGTTCATCTTGAGCTTAAAACTGCTTAGCTTAAAGTCAAATCCAAAGGCCTCCTTGCGCTTATACAGGTAGTACAACGAGAAGATAAAGGATACGGCCTGGCCTATGATGGTGGCCCAGGCTGCACCTACAACACCCTTATTCATGATGCCGGTGAAAAGTATGTCTAAAACCAGGTTTACGACGGTGGCGATGCCAATAAAGAGGAGAGGCCGCTTAGAGTCTCCCATTCCCCTCAAAACGGCAGAAACCATGTTATAACCAGCGGTGAACACAAGTCCACAGCCACATATTACCAGATAGTTCATGGACATCTCATAAGATGCATCAGGGATATTCATTACATCCAGGATCCACTCTCTGCCAAATAGAAAGACTACGGAGAACAGAACACCCATAGACAGTATGAGGCTAAACAGGGTGCCGATAATCTGGTTGAGCTCCTTTTTCTTGCGTGCGCCCAGTGCGTGTGCGACCAAAACCTGACCGGCGTTGGAGAAACCCAGGCAAATCATGGTGGCAAAGTTCAGGATCAAGCTGCTCTGGGATACGGCAGATAGTCCATTGGTGCCTACAAAGTGTCCCACAATTATCATGTCGACGGTGCTGTACAACACTTGTAGCGCATTGGCTGCCATAAAGGGCAGTGACATGGTAACCAGAAATCGGGCTATACTGCCCTGTGTGAAATCCTTAGATAGGGTCTTAGTAGACATGGGAAACCTCGTAGAAAATGATTTAGCCATTATATTTTAATAGTGGCAAAAAATCCAATAAAAGCGCATATTTTGGCGGGATCTAGTCGTCATATGTTATTTGATTGGTAAAACGACGCATAGGCCTAAATCAGAGCCTCCAAGTGCTCCGTTGGGGCCTGCATGATGTTCCAGGACAGAGCCACGCCCTGGCAATTCTGATCGCGCACTGTCTGTACAGAATCTCTGACATATTGGGAACTGGTGGGGACCAGCTCTCTGTTGTAGTTGATCTCGATGCCTGGGTACACATCACAGGGGAGGTTGGCTAGGGATCTGATCTGAGATGCCAGGAAAGCCTCGTCCATCATAACCGCGGAGTACCCCAAGGCGGTAGGAGCGCATTTGCGTATAAGGTCGTATTCGTAGGCCATCCCTGCAGGGGCCAATGTCTGGCGGAAGTCGGGGGCCAAGCGG
>JAZNEA010000095.1:0-2636 GCA_045588325.1 Clostridia bacterium | reverse complement strand
AGCGGATTATATGTGTTGACCGACGAGGGAATGGTGTGGAAAGAACCTAGCTATTATTATGGTGAATTCACTATGTATGGGTTCGATTGTAGATATCTAGAGGGTTTTGTGGAGGCAGATGGACAGTTTTATGATGTTTTCAGAGCTGAACGAGCAGAAATTTACCCTAGCGCCATGTCTTGGAAACATACTGAGGATGGATCAGGAATCGAAGGTTTTATTAAGGCGAAATATTACCCAGTAATATTGAACGTAGAAACAGGCGTGATTCGCGACTTTCTGAGGGAGATAAATCCCGAGTTAGCTGATTTGTGCGTGGCCAACGGAGGGGCCAAAATAATCACCAATTTCGGAGACCAGATTTTGTTTTATTTGAATGTTGGGACCGAGGTAAGGTTCTTTTATGTGGACGTTTCTTCAAATAAGGCTATTGAGTTTACGGAGGTTCCATCCAAGGCAAGGATAGGCTTAATACATCGCTTCAGCACATATGTTGTCGGGGTCTGCGACGGTGCAATGTTGGTGTCTTTTGATAAGAAGTACAGCGAGCCAGAGGATGATAAGAGGTACTACCTGTGTGACACCAATAGCGGTAGAATCACAGTGCTGGAGGATTTAGTTGGCGAAGAATTAAATGGGTGTGCCATTTTCGATGGTCAGGTTGTATGTGCAGGCGAGAAATATTACTGGAAGGTGGATATTGATAGCCTGGAAAAAGAAGTCTTATTGGAGACCAAGGACGTGGCTATAGGGTATATAGAAGCTCGAAAGACCGACTATAATTTGCACGAACTGTTCAACAACGCCTCATTTGTAATCGCTGGTGAGCAAGGTAACTACAAGCTGTATGATTTCGCTAAGGGAACAATCTCAGACCTGGATCAACTAGGTCGTTGGGCAGAACTGGAGGCGGCAAATTATGTTGTATCGCCAGATGGCAGAAAGTTGGTTGTCTATGGTGGAACGCAGAATGGCTGCATTCAATTTGGTGTTCTCAACTGTGATACAAATACGTTTGTGGATGTGGTGAGAGAAGCTCCGAGCGATATGACAGAGGAGACCAGGATTTGGTGGTATAAGGATTCTGCTGTTGCGGTAGCTCAAGAGGACAGACAGATAATCAGCGTGTATACAATAAAGTAATTAAAAGGAGTAATTTAAGGGTGCGGTTCTGTGGAGCTGCACCCTTTTTCTAATACAGAACAGAATTTGGTCTTCTTAAGTTATGTTCTGATATAAACGGACGCATCCGAACCTAGAATCGCCCCGTATACATAATTTTGTTTCACTTTTACTTAAACATTAACTATAATGGCACTAGAGTATTATTTAGGCAGGCGCACATTGGACGATAGGAAATTACACACAGTTGATTTTATAGAGAGATTTATGGGGGGATTGTCCTGGCTCTTGGCATGCCTTCAGATGGGATTTGTAATTTATACACTGATCCAGGCGCCATACTTCATTACATGGCAGTGGGTAGTGCAGAGATTGGGCTTGTTGGCCACGGTCATACTCTATGGCATATTCTTTTCTACATCTAACAAGAATTTTAGGCCTATTTTCCTATCCTATGGCATTTGTGCAATGGCCATATCCATAATTCCTGATGTCTATGAGTCCATAGCTGGCTTTACCAGAGTATTTAGCGAGACTGTCTTTACATCCTACTCGCTTTTCGAATTCCTGTATTATTGCAAGCATTGTTTCGTTTTTGCCTTTGCACTGGGACTGGGATACTTTATGGTCAAGAGCAGGGGATTAATCAACGGCCGTATAGAGAACTGTTGTCTGTTGCTGATGGTTTCTGCGGTAATAGGGCAGATATATACCACCCTGTATCTGCTGTCCAATAATGTGGTTTTGACTGCATACTACAATCTGCATATTGGCTTTATGGCAATATGTCTGCTGATTCCTGCAGTATATATACTGTATTGCTGTGATGAATCCTTTGGTGGAGTGCCCACATTATCCTGATTATTGTTTAGTCATAGATGCGATCTTCCAAACGCCGCCCTTGAGGATCAGAGTCACAGTATACGTGTCATCTATTTCCCTTTTTTCGTAATTAGTTGTAGAGGTGAGAGCCATGTGCAAGGAGCAACTGCCAACGCCCTCCGAAAGCTCTACAAAGTCTGTAACAGAAATATCGTGTATCTCATTGCGCACATTGTATACCCAACTCATATCTGCCACAGACTGGCTAAGTCTGGACTGGAAAGAGGACCCCGTGTATAAGTGCTTGGCCAATTTGGCGTAGGAGGCATAGGGGTCTCCAATAAAGTTAGTTGTAAACTCTATATAGTTCTGGGCAAAAGTCTCAACCATCCCCTGACATGCATCCTGTAATTCTTGGGATGTGGCGGGCAAGTATATGCCATCCGCGTCCGGAGTGAGCAGATTGCCGTTAAAGTCGCGCACCTCTACATTGGGGGCAAATGTGAACCCATCCATCTGCAGAGAATATGTTCTGGGCAGAGAGCTCAAAATAGATCCCAGCTCGCCAAATCCCGGCAGAACCTTGCCCTCGGTAAAGCGATCCTGAGAAACTTTTAGGCCTCCGATGGTGACAGTGCTGCCAGAAGGCACGGTGATGGAGACGTTGTGGCCACCCATATCCTGGTGACAAT
>JAZNEA010000094.1:0-9690 GCA_045588325.1 Clostridia bacterium | reverse complement strand
TGTCAGGACATTCTAAATGGAATAATATTAAGAGGAAAAAGGGTAAGGCTGACGCAGAGAGAGGCCACCTGTTTACTAAGTTCGCAAGAGAGATTGCAGTAGCAGTTAAGGCTGGTGGACCCAACATTGATGGCAACTTCCAGCTCAAGAATATTGTGGCCAAGGCCAAGGCAGCCAATATTCCAAACGACAATATTATGCGCGCCATTAAGAACGCCGCAGGATCCGATAGTGCAAACTATGATTCCAAGGTGTACGAGGGCTATGGTATTGGAGGCATTGCAGTTATCGTAGAGTGTCTTACTGACAATGCAAATAGAACAGCAGGCGATGTCAGACACATTTTTGACAAGTGTGGCGGTAACATGGGCGCCAGCGGATGCGTTTCCTTTATGTTCAACAGACAGGGCGTTCTGCTCATCGACAGCGCCAACGTTAAGGACGAGGAGGAGCTCATGATGCAGGCACTGGATGCCGGAGCAGAGGACTTTCAGCTGGAGGAGGATATGTACGAGATCACAACTGATCCCGACAGCTTTGACACCGTCAGAGAGGCTCTGGCCAATGCAGGTTACGAGTTTGAGTCTGCTGAGGTAGCCATGGTTCCCTCCACATATACAGCACTTACAGATCCAGAGCAGATTGCAAAGATGGAGAAGATGCTGGACATGTTCGACGAGAACGATGACGTACAGAACGTATATCACAACTGGGATATGCCAGAGGTTGAGGACGAGGACTAATATTAACATTCTGCCGCACGAATGGGGTTGCGGCAGCTTTTTCGTTACATAATATTTTGGAGGACAGTATGAAAAAGTACGCAGCTATTATTATGGCAGCCGGCGAGGGAAAGAGAATGAATTCACCCATCCCCAAGACTGCTCATAAGGTTTTGGGCAAGCCCATGATCAACTGGGTAATTGAGGCAGCTTCTAATTCCGGAGCACAGGAGATTGTCACCGTAATTGGTTTTAAGGGACAGGAGCTCAAGGACATGCTGGGAGATGACCTTTGCAAATTCGCATGGCAGCATGAGATGAAGGGTACAGGCCACGCTACGATGATGGCTATGCCCGAGGTTTCTGCAGATGTTACAGATGTTGTAGTACTTTGCGGAGACAACCCCCTGATCACAGCGGAGACATTGTCCAAGATGATGGCTGTTCACGAGCAGGACGGCAACAGCGTTACTGTTCTGACTGCAGAGGTTCCTGATGCTACAGGCCTTGGCAGAGTTGTTCGCAACAGCGACGGCACATTTAAGGAAATTCGCGAGCACAAGGATGCAACCCCCGAGATACTGGAGATTCGCGAGATTAATGCCAGTGTATACTGTTTTAACAGAGAGGCTCTGGACAACGCTTTGCCACGCATTTCCAACGACAATGCACAGCATGAGTATTACCTGCCCGATGCACTCAAGATTATCCTGACTGACGGTGGCAAGGTTGGCATATACATGAGCGAGGATTACACCGAGACTCTGGGTATCAACACACCTGAGCAGCTGGCCACAGCTGAGGGCATAATGAGCAAAAGGTAAGCATAATGTTTGGAATTAGAAAAACATCTAAATCCCCCTCTAAGGTATCTGACAACAGGTACCTTATAGTTGGTTTGGGCAATCCAGGCAGTCAGTATGCCAGAACCAGGCACAACGTGGGCTTTATGGTAATAGATTGCCTGCTGGCCAGGCTTAACCAGACACTAAAGCTCAAGAAGTTTAACGGTATCTACACCAAGGCCGATTACAATGGCATGGAGTTATATCTGTTGGAGCCCCTGACGTACATGAATCTCAGCGGCCAGGCAGTCAGGGATTTGGCAGGTTATTTTAAGATTCCCACCGAGAATATCATCGTAATATACGATGATATGGATCTGGAATTAGGCCGCCTCCGCATGAGGATGAAGGGTAGTGCCGGTTCACATAATGGAATGAAGTCCATTATTACCTGTCTGTCCAGCCAGGAGTTCCCTCGCATCAGAGTCGGAATTGGCGGACACGGTATAATCGATGCCAAGGATTATGTTCTTGGCAAATTTTCTCCTCAGGATATGGAGGTGCTGACTCCTGCCCTGGAGAAGGCAGCAGACGCTGCCCTTGAGATTTTGGATTCTGGCGTGGAAAAAGCCATGAATAAATATAACGAAAGCAGAAAATAAATGCAGGCTTTTGTAGAGCCAATTAAAAACACTACAGCCATATCCGGCGCTCTTGAGGCGCTCAAGACAGATGGTAAGGCTGCGTTGATAGGCCCCTCCCTGGCGGAGAAGGCCCATATTTGCTATGCAATTTCGGTGCTCACAGGACGCCGGGTCATATACGTTGCAGCCAACGAATTGGCAGCCAAACGAGCTTACGAGGACATAAGGTTCTTTGATAGCGAGGCGTGTCTGTTCCTTTCAAAGGAGATTCTCATGCACAGCGTGGATGGTTTTACCAGAGACAATGTGAGGAGCAGAGTTGCTGCATTGGACAGGATATCCAGAGGCGCATATCGTTTTGTCGTCACGTCGCCGGAGGCATTGTTCCATAGACTGCCTGCGCCAGAAGTTTTCAAGGAGGCCAGGATATTCCTATCCCAAGGGGACGACATGACGGTGGATAGCCTGATGACTGCACTGGTCTCTGCAGGATATGTCAGGGAGGCCCAGGTATCAGGCCAGGGTCAGTTCGCAATCCGTGGAGGAATCGTGGACATTTTCCCCGTTGGAGCAGATAACCCCATCAGAATTGAGTATTGGGGAGATGAGATAGACACCATCAGGTTCTTTGATAGATTTACCCAGCGTTCCATCGACAGTCTGGACAATATCACTATATTGCCTGCAACAGATATAATTTTGTTGCCCGAGGCCAGGCGAGGGCTTAAGGAACAGGCTCTGGCAGAATTGGAAATATATGCAGCATCCCACAAGGATTCCCACTATAAGGACAGGATCCAAAAGGTTCATGAGGCCATCGATAGCGACTTTGAGAGATTCGAGACTTCTGGTTGGACCAGCCCCGTTGACAGATACATGAGGCTGATCCCAGAGATGGATGCAGACTTGTTTGACTACCTGCAGGGTGATGCCCTGGTGGTATTGGACGAGCGCCCCAGAGTTTATGACCGCTTTACAAACTATGCAATGGAGTATGGAGAATTGGTGAGAGTCCTCAGAGAAAAGGGCAGCATTTTGCCTGCAGCAGAGGCGAATCTATTCTCCAGGGATAGGCTACTGTCGAGGATGGAGTCCAGGAACACCTTGGTTATCAACTCCGTAATTTCTGAGTCTGGAATCAAAGGCTTTTCTTTGCCGGTCAGGCAATTGACATCATATTCCGGCAGGGAGACACAGCTGGTTTCAGATGTGGCAGATTGGTGCAATAGGGGATACAGCGTTGTGGTCACCGTTTCCAGTGGGACCAGAGCTAAGGGGATCGAATCTATGTTGTCTGCAGCAGGCGATTTCCAGGTTTCGATCAGGAGAGAATATAACTTTGTTGCAAAGCCGGGAGAGGTTACCATATTGGTGGGCCAGCTTAGTTCGGGATACGAGTATCCTGCAGCCAGGATGGTGGTGATTACTGACAAGGAGCTGACTGGCAAAGCTGTGCGCACAGGAGCCAAGGCCAAGTCCAAGGATGCAAAGTCAATTACGGATTTTGCGGAATTAACCATAGGCGACTACGTAGTTCATAATATACACGGAATCGGACAATACCAGGGTCTGGAAAAACTGACCATCGACAAGACCACCAGGGAATATATCAAGGTTAAGTACAGCGGCACCGACGTGTTGTATCTGCCCTCGGACAGATTAGACCTGATCCAGAAGTATATTGGTACAGGCGGTGCAGGACCAAAGGTAAATAAGCTGGGCGGCCAGGAGTGGCAAAAGACCAAGGCTAAGGTCAAGGAATCCCTGAAGGAATTGGCAGCAGAACTGATTTTGCTGTTCCAAAAGCGCCGCACCACTAAGGGGCATGCTTTTTCGCCGGACACCTCATGGCAGAGAGAGTTCGAAGAAAGATTTGAATTCACAGAGACAGACGATCAGCTGAGGTGTATAGAGGAGATAAAGGCCGATATGGAGTCTGAGAGGATCATGGATAGACTCCTGTGTGGAGATGTTGGCTATGGTAAGACAGAGGTGGCCACTCGCGCCATGTTTAAGGCAGTCATGGATGGCAAGCAGGTGGCATATCTGGTGCCCACTACAGTTCTGTGTCAACAGCAGACTGAGGCCTTAGAGCGCAGAATGCAGGATTATCCTGTCAGGATTGAGAGCCTCAGCAGATTTAAGACCAAGAAACAGCAGGCAGATATACTGGACCGACTGGCCAGAGGTCAGATAGACATATTGGTAGGTACTCATCGAATACTGTCTAAGGATGTAAAATTCTCGGACTTTGGACTCTTTGTCATCGACGAAGAACAGAGATTCGGAGTGGCCGACAAGGAGAGAATCAAGACTCTGAAACCCAATGTAGATACATTGGTTATGACTGCCACACCTATCCCCAGGACCCTCCATATGTCCATGAGCGGCATCAGAGATATATCTATAATCGAGGAGCCACCGGAGGAGCGCTATCCCGTACAGACATTTGTAATGGAGCAGGACGAGGATGTGGTCAGAGAGGCTATTTGCAGGGAACTGGCCCGTAACGGTCAGGTGTTCTACCTGTACAACCGGGTATCCGACATCGAGCGCAAGGCTGAGGAGCTGCGCCAACTGGTGCCAGAGGCTGTTGTGGACTATGCCCACGGCCAGATGGAGGAGAGGGAGCTGGAGGCAAAGATGCACAGCTTCTACAGAAACGAGTTTAATGTATTGGTATCTACTACCATTATCGAGTCTGGGTTGGACTATCCCAATGCCAACACAATTATTGTGGAGGATGCGGATAGGCTGGGATTGGCTCAGTTGTATCAGATTCGCGGCAGAGTAGGTCGTAGCAATAGGTTGGCGTATGCCTACATCCTGCACCGCAGGGATAAGGTGATGAACGAGACTGCAGAGGCTCGAATCAAAGCCATTAAGGAGTTTACAGAATTTGGCGCAGGCTACAAAATCGCCCTGCGAGACCTGGAGATCAGGGGCGCCGGCAACGTGCTGGGTCCTGAGCAACATGGACATATGGCATCCGTTGGATATGACATGTACTGCAAGCTGTTGAACCAGGCAGTGGCAGAACTCACAGGTGAGCCAGTCAGGGAGGAAATCCCAGAGGCTACTATTGAGGTGCTCATTGACGCCTATATTGATCCTGAATATGTGCCCAACGATTCTGCCAAATTGGATATCTATAAGAGGATTGCCTCTCTGTCAGGTGAGGACGATGCCATGGATATGAGGGACGAACTCATAGACAGATTTGGCGATATCCCCAAGGAGACAGAGAATCTGATTCAGGTGGCGCTGGTAAAGGCTATGGCGACCCAATGTGGATTCAATGTGGTTCATATCGAAAAGGGACTTGCAGAAATGAAGTATGACTTGGGGGGCAAGGTTAAGCCCCAGGCGTTGCTGCAACTGGTTGGCTCCTATGGCGATAAGTTGACATTCAATGCCAGTGAACATCCTAGCATCAGGCTAAAGGTGTCTATGGACAATAGTTCTGCCGTGCGATCTGTAAAGGAGTTGCTGGAGAAGCTGATAGCTACAATGGAAGAAAGCGCGAGCAAGTAGTAAACAGGACCGGGGGAAAGCCTAGATCCTGTTTTGTGTGCAAGTAAATAAGCATTCCCTAATCTATGGTATATCCAAAAGAAAAGTGCGTTGATATTCGACAGCACGCAAACCTGCGATGCAGGGGAATGAAGATGATAGGGTTTATAAACAGTCAGTATTAGAAGAACAAAAGGGAGCCTTTCCGCTCCCTTTTCCTTATATTCGTCTTATGTCATCACCCTCAAAGTAGCACAGAGAAAAAGTGTTACCTAATAACCTGGATACGATTCGCTCATCGTAGACCTTCTTAAGGTCTGCAGGGTTAAGGTTCGTAACAACAATAGTCCTACGAGGATAGGTGCCATTGTAATTCGCCCTGCTATCCAGTACAGATATAAAATCAGCATATTTGGCAGGAGAGGGTACCTCTGTGCCCAGGTCGTCAATAATCAAAACGGGGGCATTGTATATTTTCTCTGCCGTCATGGCCTCCAAGGAGTCGGTATCATCCCTGCGCATGCGGTGATTCAGCAGACATTCGAACAGTTGAGGAGCTGTCCGATATACACAGAATGTACCCTGAGACAATAGTTCAGAACAGATGGTTTTGGCCATGTAGGATTTGCCCGTGCCTGTGGCGCCCATAAACAGGAGGTTCAGAGGTTCATCCCCTACACTGGAATCCACAAAAGTTCTGGCCTTAGACAGAATGTGCTCCATATTCTCCCGGGGAGAGAGGCCAGTGAGGCTATTGTCCATAACTTGCGCAGAAAATGGTGTCAGGCTATAACGGTCAAAGTATGTAAAGTTGCTGGGGTGTAGTCCTGTAACCTCAGCGTATAGCTGGTTCTCGATGTCTATGGCGCAGGTGCACTTTTGGTACTCACCATCTATGGTTACAAAACCTGTGTCATTGCAGATGCGGCAGAAATAGCGAGGCTGATTGTAGTCTCCAGAAATGCCCTGTTCGTCCAAATATGCATCCTTGTGGGAGATAAGCTGGTTTAACTCATGATCCTTAATAACTGCCAGGGACTCATTCTCAGTCAGCAGAGCGCGGGCAATGGCCAGCCTGCACAGGTTAATATCTGCATCCAGATCCTGTACCTCGGGGTGCTCGGCATATACGCGATTGCGTCTGTCAGTAGCGTCGGCCTCGGCATTCAGACGGCGATTGCTTAGGGTCTCATTAATCAGCGATCTAATCTCTTGTCTGGTCATGACTGCTTATCCTTTCTGATGAGATTCTTAATCAGCTCCTGGTCAGAAGTTTCCATAGCAGAGCTCCTGTCGGAGAAATTGTTGTTAGGGGACCTACGACCTGCGGTGGTGGCCACAGCCTGCTTCTTGTTAGATTCGTAGGATCTGACCTCATCTGCTGTGCGAAGTCCTGCCTGGTGCCATTCGGTCAGGAGTTTATCAAAGAATTCGAAGGAAATCCGTGTGGAGCGCAGGGAACGGGACAAAGCCAGTTCGATTACGTCGTAGTCATAATGATATGTATTGCTCCACTTGCACACAAGACTCATCTCAAAGTCGGTCAGCTGTCTGCCCAGCTTTAGGGAGGAGGAGATGCGATTGGCCAACTGCTGCTGGCAGTTGTAACGAGCCTCATATGCCTCCAGGTCTGAGAGCGTACGGATATTGTTGGCATGCCAGGACTCTGCAATCTTGGCAGCATAGTTAGTGTTGATAAGCTTATTATACTTGCTGCACTGATTGAATAGCATGACCATGACCTCAGGGTCAAAACCGTACAGATTGAACCATTTGTCTATGGTTGTGTACCAGACGGTGGACATAAAGCCCTTAAAATGCAGGGTGTTAATGGTGTCGATGGCAGAAATGCGGTCCGACTTGTCTGAGCACTGATCGGGGGCCAGGGACTCCATGGGCTTATACAGGGAATGAAGGCGCATCTCAGATATGTTGTTGATGGAAATAGCGTCCTTGTTCTTGATAATCAGGTCAGAGGACTCCAACTCCAGGAGACATCCGTTCAGCTGATCTGGTGTAAAGGTCAGTGCAGCCAAAATGTCCTTTTGTGTAAAGGAGAGTCCCTTGTCGGCCAAATACAGCAGATACATATACAGCTTAAGACTATCGCCGGACAGTCGTGGCATAATAGAGGACAGAAAGACCTCAGGTACAGATATCTGGTTGAACAAAGATGACTTGGAATAATTTGCCTTCATGAAAATTCCCCTTTAGTTGGTATCCCTATTATAAAGACTAAAAAGCGAATCGTAAACATAAATTGCATATTGACTTTCGCAAAACACAATGATAAATTGTACCCATCTTATTAACCCCCACACAATTTGATTTTTATGGTATTTATTAATGACTAACGAGTTTACTTCTATTCTTGAAGGCAAGAACCTGGCCGATTTGCGCGCTATTGCACGACAGATGGGTATTTCAGGATGCGACAAAATGCGCAAGACACAGATTATTGCGCTGATCACAGGCGGCGAGGAGACAGCTCAGACCGCACCAAACAACGAGCAGACAATCACAGAGACAGAGGAGCCCACAGCTGCAGCCGAGACAGTTGTTGCCAGCGATGAGCCCAAGGTCAAGGAGCCTAAGGCTAAGGCAACTAGGGCGGCCAAAACCAAGACAACTAAGGCAAAGGCTGCTGCCAAGGCACCCAAGGAGGCACCAGATCAGCAGGCAGAATTGGTTGATATCCCAGAACCCCAGGAGAACGAGCCTCAGGATATAACAGACGCGGGCGCTCCGGTAGAGACAGTCAAGACACCTGCTAAGCGCAGGACCAGGACCAAGACATCTAAGGTGGATAAGTCACAGGAGGCCGAGATGGTAGCTCCAGCTAGCGATGTTAAGGAGCCCGCCGTAGAGCCAGCTGCAGAGCCAGAGGGAGAGATATCTCAGGAGGCTGGATCCGCAGATGTGACGGAGGTGGTCGAGATTACCAAGACTCGCAGAGCGTATACCAGGCGTAAGACAGCCAAACAGCCTGTCCAGGCAGACACAGAGGTTGGAGAGCAGGATGCTCCTGCAGAGGCTGTGGTTGCAGAGACAGCAGACCAGACCGAGACAGTTCAGCCTGAGCCAAAGCCTGAGCCAATCCCAGACGATGATGTTCAGGGTGTATTGGAGATTATGGCAGATGGATACGGTTTCCTTCGTACCAGGAACTATCTCTCTGGCAGCGATGATATTTACGTCTCGCCCTCACAGATTAAGAGGTTTGGACTTCGTTCCGGCGATAGAGTTACAGGCAAGGCCCGTCGCCCCTCCAGAGGAGACAAATTCAGAGCCCTCAGCTATATCGAAAGGCTGAATGGCGACGATTACGCAACAATGGAGAAGAGGCCAAGGTTCGAGAATCTGACGCCTATTTATCCAGACAACAAGTTGAGACTTGAGACACTGGACGCCAACAACCGTTCTAAAGAGATCACATCCAGATTGCTGGACATTATGGCGCCCATTGGACGTGGACAGAGAGGCCTTATCGTTTCTCCACCTAAGGCAGGTAAGACAGAACTTCTTAAGAAAATTGCCCACGGCATTACAGCGAACCATCCTGATGTTCATCTCATCGTGCTTTTGATCGACGAGAGACCGGAGGAGGTTACAGACATGCAGCGCTCCATCAAGGGAGAGATTGTGTACTCCACATTTGACGAGGAGCCCGAGCATCACGTTAAGGCTGCCGAGATGGTTATGGAGCATGCCAAGCGTATGGTAGAGCAGGGCAAGGATGTGGTTATCCTTATGGACTCCCTGACGAGACTTACAAGAGCATATAACCTGACCATCACAAACTCCGGCAGAACCATGTCCGGTGGTATGGATACAGCGGCCTTGATTAAGCCCAAAAAGTTCCTGGGAGCTGCCCGTAACATCGAGTTTGGCGGTAGTTTGACCATTATTGCCACAGCCCTTGTAGATACAGGATCCAAGATGGATGACCTGATTTATGAGGAGTTCAAGGGAACTGGCAACCTGGAGATTCATCTGGACAGAAAGTTGTCTGAGAGACGTATTTTC
>JAZNEA010000093.1:0-54792 GCA_045588325.1 Clostridia bacterium | reverse complement strand
CATGGCTACGATCCGACTTTAAGCTGTGTACTTGAACATGTGGCAGGAATGGAAACCTTGTACCACCCATCTCCAAGTGATGTAGAGAACGAGCTAAAGGACTCACCATCTACATACTTGGTGTTTGATACGTTATCTCTTACAGTTATGGTTGCAACGGATGCACTAGTTGCATCTGTGCCCCCTTTCGTAGTCGTTCCCTGAATGTCACTAAGGTTTACAATCATATCTATTGTGTCGCCACTTTTAACATTGACTCCATTAACCTTAAACTGAAATCTGGTCTGACCCGCGTTGGACACAGTCACTTTTGCTGCCGAAAATGTCTGTGCTGCCTCCACTCGAATGGTTGGCGAGATTACAGGAATCACTGTAATCAGCATTGCCAACACCAAAATCAAAGACAATACCTTTTTCATCGTTTTCCCCCTAATTAATTTTTTGATACCCTGATTTTTTACATTTTGTAACTAAAACATTAAAAGGAGATTACGACAAAATAGAACCCAGGTCAAGCCTATGTTGCGAAAATGAACAGTGAAAAGCGAAAAAGCTTATGAGACAAAACAAAAAAGTTGGCCAGCTATCAGCTAACCAACTTTCTTAACTCTTATCTCTTAGTTGTTAACTAAACAACCTAGGGTTCTTAGGGCTGCGCCCTAAGCCGTGCCTTCGGCGCTTGCGGGAGTAGCCGGCGACTTTTGGTTACTTTGGGTCGGTCCAAAGTAACAACTCTTCACCTTTCACTTAACGAAGCTCCATCACCATTTCTACGTCTCTGGCAGAAACAAGAATGCCGGTGTATTCGCCATTGTCAAAGAGGTAGTACTCGTATACCTTGTTGTCCTCAGGATTTACCTTGGCTACAAAAGAGAACTCCCTTGTCGTTCCATCCTTTTTCTCAAAGGTAATGGTCAAGGCCTTGGCTCCCTGAGGCTGTGCATCTGCCTCGATGTCGTAGGGCTGCATAGCTGACAACATTACGGTGTAAATCTCAGAAACCTCATCGCTGGTTACTGGTCTGCCGTTCAGGAAGGTTTCGGTCTCGTCGCCGACAGGCAGATCCAACAGGGCTGAACCTCCCTGCCATGTGGCTGTAACCTTGGAGTGGTCAACAACCTTTTCTGTGTAGATAACGTAAGAAACCAAGTCTACTGCCTTGTTGTCCAGGAATTCCAGGTCGCCCTTGCTGAGAGTTACTACAACTCCCGTATCTGTGTCCATGGCGTAGATGCAGGAGGAGGACGAATCCTTGCCAAAATTGATGGTGCGCTCCTTGCCACTGTCGCAGGTGTACTTGATCACGTACTTTGGCGTAACCAAGCCGTATTCCTCCAGGGTTTTGTCATCCAACTCTTTGCCAAGATACTGTACTATCTGACAATCTCTCATGGAGACGAAGATAACGGACAAGCTGGTTGCCTCTGTCTGGATGCGAATGGGGGCGGACATCGTCCATGTCAAATCCTCATTCTTGGACGTCTCAATAACCACCTGATCATCTCTCTGGAAATGGAGATAATTGTAATCGCTGTCCGGGAAGAAATCCTTGTCCACAACCAGTGAGATAACATTCATGGCAAAGTAACTGCCAAGATCTAAGGGGCCAACTCTCAAATTGTAATTGGCATCCAGGGTGTACACCGCATTTTCGCCCTCCTTCATAACGTAGAAGGACTCCTCTGTGGGAGTGAGGCCGCCCAACAAAAACGTCTCCTCTCCAGCCTTGAGCGTCAACGTAACTCTGATGGGGTTGTTGAGTCCATACAATGACCTGTCTGAAACATTCTCCTCGACCAACTTTGCTCCCTTGATATAGGAGGCAAGCATGACGTAAACCTCAATCAGCTTTGGGTCTGCAGAGATGTCATCTGATTCCAAAACCCAGCCGTTGTCTGTGTTTGTGAACGTAACCAAACCATAGGAATTGTCTATGGTGAGTTTCTCTATAAAGTTGTAGTTGGTAATGTTAATCAGAACCTTTGACGTGTCCTCTTCTGTGGTCTCGGGGGTACGCACAGCCTGGATATAGTCTATCAAGGCCTTGCCTCCAAATACTGCTCCTGCCAAAACGACAGCCACCACTACCACTATAATGAGGTTTCTTGTGCCCTTGCTCATTACTTATTTCTCCTCTTCATCCATACGACAACTCCAGTTGCTATGATTACCAGAGGTACTACAATAACGCAGACCAGAGCCACTAATATAACATCAATATTAGAAACATACAGGTTGTTATCAGTGTGAATAACCTTTGCCTGGATGTTGATGGCATTCTCAACTGGAACCATCCACTCCACCACACTCTTGAAAACTACTGCGCCTGCCATCCAGTTTGCTATATAACCGGAGAAAATGGAATCTGCGATAAATGTGCTGCTACCAAACAGAGCTACCTTGGAGCCACTGGCTGACGAAACCGCTGCGCCCAGCATCATGGAACCGCTGGAACCAGACTGTCCCTCTACCATGGATGTAGTTGTAGCTGAGCTGGATGTGGTCAACAAACTAATCTGGTCCAAGGACTGGTTGTAGTTGCTCAGGAAGCGGATGCTGCGGCTGAATCCCATGATGAGCTGATACTCATTCATGTTGTTAGCTGTCAGGATCTTGTCGTCCCTTGACGGAATTACTCGGAAAACGTTAGCGCTCTGGGCGTCGCTTACCAGGTATCTGGAAGCCTCAGCCACCAGGTCATTGTTCATAGTAAGGTTGTATGCCGACATCACACTCTGGAGATTGTTGTACTCCTCGCCCTTGCTGGCTGCCTCACAAATTACGATGAGGTTACCATCTGCCGACTTGAGATAATCGTTAATCTTTACCTTTTCGTCTGTGGAAATATCCTTGGTGGGGTTGACAACCAACAGCATCGCCGCGTCCTCCGGCACCTGACTATTAGCTACCAGATCCAATGCCGCTACTGCATAGTTGGAATAATCCAGCTGTTCCACCATATGTGAAAAGTTTGTCTTAAAATCTGGTTCTCCATGACCTGTGAGGTAGTAGATAGTAGGCGTTTTTTCGGAGGCTACGTAGTTGATAGCGCCACTAATAGCCTGCTCTGCTCTCATTGAATAGTTGTATACAACTCCGGCACCGTCAGTCTCCTGATAAAACAGAGAATCCTTTCTGACTACCTTCTTCTTGGCAGAATAGTAGGAGCCATCCTGATCTACACCATCTCCGTTAATTACGATGAAATCTCCTGTTGTGTAGTCCAGTGTGCCCATGGGGTCCAGTTTGTTGAGGAGCTCAGGATTCCTGTCAGGGTCTATATATGTGACCTTGATATTCCTGTAATTGACACTGTAGTCCTCCAGAAGCTGCATAATCAGGTTGTAGTCGGAACTGGGCAAGTTATTCACATCAAAAAGACCATATATTTCGATGTTGGTATCCTTGACCTGATCCAGGAACTCCTTGTTCTCCTCCGTGAGGGAGTAAAGGTCGTTGGATGTCATATCAAACTTAATATCCAGTAGTCCAACAAACACGTTGAGCACTACAGCTATTGCTACAACAGCTGCCACCAGAATCAGGGATCCTGTGCCCTGCTTAAGGTTTCTCATGCGGGCGGTCTTCTGTGCCAGGTTAGAAGACTGTGAATTTTTCTTATTGTTCTTCATCTCTACACCCTCCTTAGTTGCTCTTCCAACGCCTGCGATCCACGCTGACTACTGTAACAAACAGGACCACTGCAATAAATGTCAAATAGTAGAAAATGGATGTCAGACTGAGCACGCTGAGAGAGAAGGGGTCAAAGCGTGACAACAGAGATAACCATGACAACACTGTTCCAAACCATCCCGTAACCGCCACCAAGGCATCTATTACGAACATAAAGATAATAAACACCAGTGTAATCAAGGCAGAAACGATCTGATTCTCTGTAAGGGAGGATGCAAATACGCCTATAGCCAAATAGCTGGCTCCCAACAGTATGAAGCCAATGTAGCAGCTAACTATAGCTGCCATGGAAGGGCTACCATAAATGGTCGTAATAAGTGGGAAAATCACAGAAGTTGCTACCATGATAAGGAACACGCACAGAGCTGCCAGGTATTTGCCCACAACCACCTCTGCTGTTGTGGTGGGCGAAGTGACCAACAAAACCTCTGTGCCGTTCTTGCGGTCATCAGACATAATACGCATGGTCAAAACGGGAGTAATAACCATGAGAGCAAAAGTCAAATTGCTGAGAATGTTAACAAAATCGCCGTCTCCAATAAGCAGGTTGCCGATGACGTACAGCAGCGCTGCCACAAAGAAAAAGGTTCCGATTGCCACGTAGGCAATGGGTGACTGAAAATATGCACGGAACTCGCGTTTAAAAACTGCCTTCATTATTTCTTGCCTCCTTCGGTGGTGAGCTCATGGAAGATCTCCTCCAAAGACTTGTCTGTAGCCCTCATCTCTGTTACGGGATATCCAGCCTTGCCCAATGCAAGAGAAACAGACTTGCGAACATCTACCTGAGAGTCTGATGTAACATCATAAACCTTGCCGTTTTCGCCTCTGTCTGCGCCAACCCTGACGCTCTTAACTCCCGCAACTGCACGAATGCAGTTAATAATCTCCTTTTCTGGGCCAGAAACAGTAACAGACAAAGCTCCTGCACCAGTAAGATGCCTCGAAAGATTGTCGGGCGTATCAATTGCTACGATGCGGCCTTTGTTGATAATAACAACGCGGTCACATACTGCACTAACCTCCTGCATGATGTGTGTGCTGAGGATAATAGTGTGCTTTTGCCCTAATCTCTTGATAATCTTGCGGATCTCCAAAATCTGGTTGGGGTCAAGTCCTACGGTGGGCTCGTCCAGGACCAAAACCTCTGGATTGCCCAACAGAGCCTGAGCAAAACCAACACGCTGCTTATATCCCTTGGACAGGTTGCGAATCAATCTGTGTGAGTGGTCGGCAATCTTAAGCATATCCATAGCCATAGCAACCTGACCAGGCCTCTCTGCCTTTGGGATCTTCTTAAGCTCTGCGGCAAACTTAAGATACTCTATAACTGTCATATCCATATAGAGGGGCGGAATCTCCGGCAAATAACCGATCATCTTCTTAACGGCCTCTGGCTCCTCCATAATCTCGTGACCATTAACACGAATGGCTCCACTGGTATATGGGATAAATCCAGTGAGAATATTCATGGTCGTAGATTTGCCTGCTCCGTTGGGTCCCAAGAAACCCAAAACCTCTCCATCCTCAACGGTGAAGCTGATATCATTTACGGCGTGTATATCGCCATATTGTTTAATCAGATGTGATATCTCTATCATATGTCCTCCAATTAATAAGCAGGGACTCCTGCATATATATCGTATATTGTGCCACAAATCAAAGAACTTTGCATTCCCTAATATGTAAATATACAGAAAATAAATCAAGTTTACGGCCTAACAGAGCTTTTGTAAAGGCCTGCTCACTCAGGTAAGAGCGGCAGGTTCCCGGCGGCCGCAGCGTAATACACTCCAGTTGCTCCCTGCTGGCGTAACGCCAAGGCAGCAGCCTCCATGGTGACGCCCGTGGTTATTACGTCATCCACTAGTATTATAACTTTGCCACGGGCCCTGGGAGAGGCTACGAAGCCGGCGTCCATCGCCAGCCGCTGTAGTCGATCCCGCAGATGCTGTGGGTCTGTGTTGTTAGCTCGTAGCAACAGGCCCTCGTCCAGCGGTATGCCTGTGCGGGCCGACACCTCTGCGGCAATGACTTGTGCCTGATTGTAACCCCTGCGTCTCTGGCGGTCCCGGTGCAGGGGAATGGGCACCAGGCACACATTGCGGCCCGGAAGGGTCATGCTGCTGCGGCGCAGCATCTGGGCCAGTAGCTGGGCAGGCGCTTTGGCCGCCTCCCGATGGCCGGCAAACTTTAGCTCGCCAACAAGGGCGGGAACCTGGCCGCTGTAGTAAAGCGGGCAATAAACGCCGTTGCAATACCGAAACCCATCGCTTTTTGCGGGGCAACACAGAAAAAAGCCCTTTCTCAATGGCAGCGATCTGTAGCAATCATCACATATATGCGTGGATGCGTCCTCTGTTACCGCTCCACACATGACACAAACTGTGGGGAATATCCCCTTCCATATAAATTCAAGGTTCATTTTTCGCACCAAAATAATTCAGCTAAGAACTAAGAGTGAAGAGTGAAGAAAGTGGGTTAGTTATGAGTTAGCCAACTATAAACTGGCCCACTTTGTTACTTCTTATCTCTTATCTCTTAACTAATCTTACAGCAACTCTGAACTGTCTTTTTTTGTTCGACACTTCTGCAAGTCCCATGGAACCCTTGTATCTCAATGCTTTCAGGGAATCGCACCCAAAATACCGACAATTTTCGCCATCCTAAATTGCGCATCGAAAAAGACTGTTTTCTGTCGAAGAGCAACGGTTCAGTTAATAACTAAGAGCTTTGTTCAACTAACAACTAATAGTGAAGAGATAAAAAAGTTGGCCAACTATAAACTGACCAACTTTCTTAACTCTTATCTCTTCACTAGCGAAGCTCTGCTCAGCCTCGCTTCGCCAATCTCTCCAACCATGGATGTACCTGCATTTCGCCAACCAGGGTGTCATATTCTCTCCTCTTAAGGGCTGATGGTGGTTCTCCGGTATATACTGCCTTGATCATCAAATTTTTGGGCGTATGCTCCATATCTACAAATTCGATAATATCCACCTTGTACCCGCAAAGCTCCAGAATCCTGGCTCGCAGGGCGTCTGTCAGCAGCGCGGAAAACCTCTCCTTTAGCAGGCCGTACTTCAGCAATGGTGCCAATGTTTCGTTCTGAATCTGTCCATTTAACTCGTGCTGACAACAGGGCACAGACAATATTACCGGCACCTCCCCCAGAACCGCCTTTTCTAAAGCAGCATCTGTGGCCGTATCACAGGCGTGCAATGTAACCACCATGTCTGTGTCTGCATATCCCTGGCGGTATTCCTCTATGCTACCTGTCTCAAACCTCAGCTTGGGGAACCCGCAGTTAGCGGCCAGTTTGTTGCAATCCTCTATTACCTGTTCCTTAAGGTCCAGGCCCACCATATCCACAGTTCTCTCCTTAATCACAGTAAAATAGTAATACATTGCAAAGGTCAAATAGGACTTGCCGCAACCAAAATCCACGATCCTCAAAACATCTCTGTTTGGCAGTGAATAATAGATATCGTCAACTATCTCCAGGAATCTATTTATCTGTACAAATTTCCTTCGCATGGGCTGCAGCACTCGGCCACTGGCATCCATAACTCCCAATTCCTGCAGAAAATTCAGGGGCTGTCCCTCAGGAATGATGTAGTTTTTGGTCCTGTTATGAGAAGTCGCCTCGGTCCGAACCGTGGAGTCGACCTTGCTGCTGTGGTGAATGATTTTGACAGTCTCTCTGTCGGGATTGGCTACCACCTGGTACATACCCTCAGTGGTCTTTAGGTTAAGTGTAGAGAAACTACACTGATCCAACAGAGTCTCCAGCTGATCCAGGAATACCCCTCCCACATTTGAAACGTTAATGTGGCGAACCTGCTTAGTCAGCCGCACCTCAAACTGCCAATTGGCTCTATCTTTGATAATAACCTTGCGGGCTGTTACCTTAGTTATGCCAGTGCTGATCCCCTTGCTGGGAGTGATTGTCAGTCCTGTCAGCAACTCCTTATCAATCAGTCGCTGAATCAGTTCCATCAGCTTAGTATCTGTTTTCATCTCTTCCCCTTCCTGAAAATGAACCTCTTTTGTACCAGATAATTAACCACGAACAGAACCAAATCTACCAACGCCTTGATAAACACTGTTCCCCAGGGCAATATCTTGTCTACAAAACCCAGCGTCAGGGCGGATATAATCATGATGACCACCGCCAGAGCCGCATATTCGCCAAAGGTAGTGGCCGTTTTGCCCTTATGCCTGAAGACCACCTTTTTGTTCATGACAAAGTTGTACACCGATGAAACAACCCTGGCCATTACCGTGGGCAACAAGACCTTAGTGGAAAAAAACTCCTGAATAGTCTCTGGCACCGCAATATCCATAACCTTTGTTGATGACAGAACAGCAAACAACACTACGTCAATCACAAAGGACGACAGGGCAACCCCTATGTATTTCAGCGGGTTTTTGTAAATCAGCAGCGAATCCCTGATAACCCTAAAATGTGAGGACTTGTTGCCATCAATGTATATAGTCTCTATGGGGATTTCGCGAATATGTATGCCGTACTCGCCACAGTCCGACAGGACATTCATCTCATATTCGTAGCGGTCTCCCTCAGAAACAGACAGCACATCCAGACTGGACGCCGGCAATGCTCTCAGGCCTGTCTGAGTATCGTGCACCTTGGCTCCGGACATGAGATAAAAGGCGCACCTCGAAAAGGCGTTGCCAAATCTGCTCTTAAAGGGCACGTTGCCGGTAAATCTGCGACCGCCCAGAATCAGGTCGTCGGGAAACTCCTTTGATGTATCAATGACTCTGCAGATGTCCTGTGGCGTATGCTGACCGTCACAATCTGCGGTAATTACACGATGACATTCCATATCCAGTGTAGGTATTTGGGCCATGCCATACTTCATGGCATACCCCTTGCCTCTGTTGGTAGGGTATCTGTATACCATACATCCTTTATCCCGTGCTCCCTGAAAGATGGAATCGTATGTGTCTCCGCCGCCATCATCCACAACCATGATATGCAAAATACCTGCATCGTGTAGGTCGTCTATAAGCTTGAGCAGCTTTTCGTCGGGCTTATAACAAGGTATCAGCACCAATGTGTTGTTCACTTTGTCCTCCTGTGTTTGCCTGTGCTACAACATCTGCAGCAGTTCCTCGATGTGTTTTATCTCGTATTCTATGGAAAAATCTACGTTTGCCGGCTGGCCAGTTCTGTTATACCAGCACTTGTGAATGCCTGCGTTGTGAGCTCCTCTCATGTCTGATGACAGGGAGTCTCCTATAACCAGGCACTGGCTCCTATCTGCTCCCAAGGTGTCCAGCACTATATCAAAAAACCCTTTGTCTGGCTTTTGGACTCCCATCTCATCGGAAATGAACAATTCCTTAAAATATGGTTGGAGCCCAGATGCGTCAAATCGAGTATGCTGAACGTAGGCCACTCCGTTTGTAATAATGCTGAGATGGTATCTATCAGACAACTGCCGAACAACCTCCATGGCTCCTGGTAAAAGGTAACATCCAAGGCCCAGATTATAAACATATCTCTCGCCCATCTCATAGGGATCCGCCTCCGACAATCCAAACCTCTTAATAATATGTCTGAACCTATCAATCTTGAGCTCGGCCTTGGTGATCTCCCCACGTTCCAGAGCCTTCCACAGGCTGTCATTATACCTGTGATACTCGCCAATAATCTCCGGTGTAGGTTGCAGTCCCATTTCCTCAAATGTACGGCTAAGGCCCATGGCCTCTGCCTTCTTAAAATCGAACAGGGTCTCATCTGCATCGAATAGCAAATACTTGTATTGGCTCATGGTTATCTCCTCACTCAAAGATTCTCTTTATATAATAACACAGGTGGGCCTGTTATCACACTATTTACGTCTGCGCATAGTCTACAATATATAAATTTTCAGGAGACCCTATGAAACTAACAAAAAAATTGCTGCCTTTACTGCTTGTAATGGCAACAGCAGTATGCCTTGTGCTATGCGGGTGTGACAAATCTGCGGATGACCACACAATTATACTCAGCGAGGTAACACACTCCGTGTTTTATGCCCCACAGTACGTGGCTATCAACCAGGGGTATTTTGCCGAAGAGGGGCTGGATGTACAACTGATAAACGGCGGTGGTGCCGACAAAGTAATGACTTCTGTCATTTCTGGCGAAGCTCAAATAGGCTTGGCTGGACCTGAGGCTGCGATTTATGTCTATAATCAGGGAAATGAAAACCACTCCGTTATTTTTGCCCAGCTGACGCAGCGTGACGGAGCTTTCCTGGTGTCCAGAGAGAAGATCGACAACTTTAGCTGGGATATGTTAAAGGGCAAGTATGTCATCGGAGGCAGAGTCGGTGGCGTTCCAGAGATGACTTTTGAGTACGTACTGAAGCAAAAGGGAATTGATATCGAAAAAGACATTACCCTTGACACCTCCATCAGCTTTGCCTTGACTCCAGGGGCATTCACCGGCGGAACAGGTGACTTTGTAACCCTGTTTGAGCCCACAGCCTCCTCCTTCGAACAGCAAGGACAGGGCTATGTCGTAGCCTCCATTGGCGAAAACAGCGGCTACATTCCATATACTGCCTACTTTGCCAGCAAGGAATACATGGAGGAGCACCCCGACGTCATACAGAGCTTTACCAACGCCATTTACAAGGGGCAGCAATTCTGCTTCGAACACACTCCCCGAGAAATTGCCCAGGTGGTGTTGCCCAGCTTCCCTGATACGGACCTGGATATACTGACACAGGCAATAGAGCGTTACATGTCCATAGATGCCTGGTGCTCTGATCCCATTATGGAGCCCGAGGCACTTGAATCCCTCATGGTCATTATGGAGTCTGCGGGTGAGCTCTCCGCACGTCCTGTCTACCAGGACATGGTGAATACAGAGTTTGCAACAGAGGCAATGAAGTAGGAAAAACATGGGCGGCCTCTGTTATGAGACCGCCCATGGCGTTTGTATACACTGTTTATTGTCCGTCTCTGACCTGGTTTATGCGTAATTCTTATTTACCAGCAGAACCACGCATTCTGTGTGATCTGTCCAAGGGAATTGATCAAAGGGAATGGCTCTGACTGCTGCATATCCCCTGGCGCACATGTATTTCAGGTCCCTGGCCAGTGTCTCTGGATTGCAGGAAATATAGACTACTCTCCTGGGGAACAGACGGATGACTGCATCCATAAACTGCCTGGTGCTGCCTGTTCTGGGTGGATCCATAAACACCACGTCCACTTGTTCGTCGTCGTTTGCCATAGCCTCTAAAAACTCGCCGGCATCCCCACAATACAGGGACATGTTGGTCAAGCCGTTCTCCCTCTTGTTGATAACAGCATCTCTGACTGCCGACTTGTTATTTTCAACTCCAACCACATGCCAGGCCCTGTCTGCAGCAATGATTCCTATAGTACCAATGCCACAATATGCATCTACTACCAGGTCACTGTCATCTATTTCTGCCAGGTCGATGGCCGTCTGGTACAAAACCTCTGTCTGTGCGGGATTTATCTGGAAAAACGAGCTGGGAGAAATGCGGAATACCTTTCCACACAGTGTGTCCTCAATATATCCCCTGCCAAACACTACCTCTGAGCGCTGGCCAAGAATCACCGGCGTATGAGCCCTGTTTACGTTGAGAATCAGCGTGGATATCTCAGGATGGTTCTGTCTTAGCACCTTCATAAAGTCATTTTTGCACGGGAAGGCCAGGTCTGCCACAACCAACACCACCATGATTTCTCCGGTGGTTCTGGATGTACGAATAAGCACGCGACGCATATAGCCTCGCATCGTAACCTCGTTAAATACGGGAATCCTAAAGTCCTCCACCAACAGTCGAATGCCCTCGATAATAGCTGCCGTACGACGATTTTCCAACAGGCACTTATCCGCTGCCACCAACCTGTGAGATCCTGGCTCATATGTGCCAGTCAACACTCTGCCTCTGTGATCGGAGGCAAAGCTACGGTGCACCTTGTTCCTGTAATACCAAGGGTCTGCCATTCCGACAATCCTGTCCGTGCGGCAAATACCCCTTAGCAAATCCTTGCAGCGATTTTCTTTAATTTTCAGTTGCTCCTCGTACGTGCGGTTAAGCATGGTGCAACCGCCACACTTTTTGAAGGATTCGCAATACCTCTGGTTAATCATCTATGTCTCACCTGCCATTTACAGTATTTATAGGGCATCCCCTCATGAAGGCAGAGAGATTTTCTGCCACCTTGGTAATAAGACGCTGTCTTGACTCCAGCGCGGCCCAGGCCACATGAGGAGTAATAATCATATTGGGCGCATCCAGATATGGATGTTCTGGTGTCATGGGTTCCACAGTCAATACGTCTATGCCCGCTCCGGCAATAACTCCCTGTCTCAGAGCGTCCGCCAGCTCCTGCTCCTTGACCAGGCCACCCCTGGCTGTATTAATAAGATAGGCGGTGGGTTTCATTAGCGCCAGGGTGTCCCTGTTGATTATGTGTCTTGACTGGTCGTTAAGAGGACAATGGAATGACAAAAAGTCTGACCTGGCGAATATCTCCTCCATGGATACCATCGGGTAAGGACAATCCTTGGGGATGCTACGATTGTGCACAATTATCTCCATTCCCAGGGCCTGCGCAACTGCTGCAACCTGTCTGCCTATGGTGCCAAATCCATAGATGCCCAAGGTTTTTCCTCTGAGCTCCATGATGGGATAAGGCATGTATGAAAACCGATCCATGCGAGTCCAGTCACCCTGGTGTGTGGATTGGTCGTATCTCCCAATGCTGGTAGCAAAATTCAAAATCATGGCAATAGTCATCTGTGCCACAGAGTCTGTGGAATACCCAGGCACATTGCACACTGTAACTCCGTGCCTGTCGGCTGCCGCAATATCTATGTTGTTATAGCCTGTGGCAAACAGCCCTATATACTTAAGATTGGGACATGCCTCCATGACTTTATCTGTGATCTCAGCTTTGTTGACAATGACAGCATCTGCATCTCCTATGGCCTCGGGAACTCTCTCTACTGGCACCACGTCATGCAAAACCACATCCCCAAGTGCCTCAATTTTGTCCAGGGAAACATCTCCATTTGTAACTGTGCATACATCTAAAATTGCTATCTTCATACTCAGGCCTCTTTGTTTTGCTTTTTATGTATATTAGCTGGAGTCATAACCACATAGGCACCCACCATCACTATGATAGAGACAATGAGCCACTGTGGACCGCTGATATCCCAGTCTGCAGGGGCAAACTGAGAAAACCCGTTGAATCCAATGTGCATGAGAATGCTACCCCACAGGGAACCTGTATTATTGTATGCCATAATCATGAAAAACCCGCATACCATGGCATATGAAATCCATAAAAACTGGCCATGCACAATGCCAAAGGCCGCGGCGCCTATTATAACAGCTGGAGCCATGGGCATGTTCCTGCGGCAGTTGCCATAAATAAGCCCTCGGAACACCACCTCTTCGCATAAGGGAGCCGCCAGACATGTGAACAGCACCTGTGCCCAAAACGGGCCCTCGGCCAGACTCTGGGATGCATCTGAATAATCTGCCCACCAATTGTCAGGAATAGGCAATATGGTGAGTATGCCATTTACAAAAATCAGCATAGCCACTCCTGCAACCAGGCAGGCCAGGGCATTACGCATATTGATGGGGTTAAGGTTGAGCTCTGACCTGACATCCAGGCCAAGCCTGCTAAGGAACAGCACAAGCAAGGCAATGCACAGAAAATCGGCCACCGCACCAATAATATTGATGTGGTAATAGTAGACAGATGCGAAATCCGCTCCTGCAATCATCCTGATAATGACCAACGCTCCGTAGGAAACCAGAACCTGGACACACTCAAATATCAGGACGCAAACCACTGTGTATACTATGGCCTTAACAAAACCCTTCATAACACCTCCACATAGATAATTTTATTTTAGCATTAACCAAATACAAATCCAACACAAACAAATTGCAAAGTCCTTTCTTTACCTATACTCTATTTAATGGTATTTTCATTGTATACACTTATACTAGCTAGCGATTTTCGTGAGCACATCACTACATTTCCCGGAGGTTGTCGTGGTATTTTCCAGTCTTGAGTTTCTATTTATGTATCTGCCTGCTGTGCTGCTGCTGTATTTTGCTGTGCCGGCCAGATACCTCTTTGCCCGCAATGTGATGCTGCTGGCGGTTAGCCTTGTCTTTTATGGATGGGGAGAGCCCTTGTACGTATTGTTGATGATTTTTACAATTGCGGTTTCATATCTAGGTGGACTGTTTGTGGACCGACTGAGAGGTACCCCGGGCAGCAGACGTGCCCTTGTTATCACAGCTATTGTGGACTTGGGCCTGCTGGGATTCTTTAAGTACTACGATTTCTTCGTGTCCAACCTGCGACTGATTCCGGGATTGGACTGGATGCAGCCTCTGGGGCTGGCCTTGCCTATCGGCATTTCTTTCTACACATTCCAGTCATTGTCCTACGTTGTGGATGTGTACAGGCAGGACGCCAACGTGCAACCAAATGTCCTTTCATTTGGTGCATATGTAACTATGTTCCCTCAGCTGATCGCAGGTCCCATCGTCAGATACAAGGATATTGACGATCAGTTGCGCAACAGGGAGCACAGTTCCTCCCTGTTTGCCGACGGTATCCGCACCTTCATGGCCGGTCTTGCCAAGAAGGTCTTGCTGGCCAATCCTGCTGGTGAGATGTGGACCATCATGTCCGCAGTTTCTGTGGATTCCCGCACCGTGTTGGGCAGCTGGTTAGGCCTTATCTTTTACGCATTCCAGATTTATTTTGACTTCTCCGCATATTCCGATATGGCAATAGGCCTTGGCAAAATGTTTGGATTTACGTTCCTGGAGAACTTTAACTATCCCTACATATCCCGCAGCATTACAGAATTCTGGCGCAGATGGCACATTTCCCTGTCCACCTGGTTCAAGGAATACGTATACATCCCCCTTGGTGGCAACCGCAGAGGTGAGGGACGCATGTATCTGAACCTGCTGGCCGTATGGTTCCTGACAGGCTTCTGGCACGGAGCCAACTGGAACTTTATCCTGTGGGGGCTGTATTTCTTCCTGTTGCTGGTAGTTGAGAAGCGATTCCTGCTCAACCTGCTGGGCAAGGCACCCAAGTGGGTTGGCCACCTGTACACCCTGGTATTTGTCCTCTTTGGCTGGCTGCTCTTTGTATTTGAGGATCTGGGAGCCGGCATGCAATGGCTGGGCAATATGTTCGGAGTTGGAACGGCTCAGTTCCTGAATCAGCGCGACCTGTTTGACCTGCTGCGGAACCTGCCTCTGTTGGTCATTCTGGGACTGGCTTCCACCGCACTGCCCAAGCGCATTTGGCGCAAGCTGTACGATGCCTCCCCTGTGGTCAGGGCGCTGACATTGGCTGGGTGCGTGGTTCTGCTGGTATTGTGCACAGCATACCTGGTGGATTCTTCCTTTAATCCATTCCTGTACTTTAGATTCTGAGGAGGCAACCATGAACACACGTTTTGATAAAATTCTCAATATTGTGACCATTGTCCTTGTGATGGGCTTTATCTTTGGGTTTGCCATTGCCTTTTGGCTGGTTCCGGACAATGAGTTCTCCTCACAGGAAAACCGATTCCTGCAGACTCTACCTGTAGCAGACTCAGAGAGTTTTTTCTCCGGGCAGTGGATGGAGGATGTTGCATCCTACTACTCTGATCAGTTCCCTCTGCGAGATGGCTTTGTGCAGATTAAGGCATTTACAGAGATCGCCATGGGCAAAATGCAAAACCATGATGTTGTACTCAGCGACAATGGTTTTTTGGTGGCCTGGGTACACAATCCAGATTACGACACCATGGACAAAAACCTTAAGGCACTCAACGTCTTTAATGCCAAACTGGAGGAGCAGGGTATTCCTCTCACCATCGCATTGGCCGGCAGAACTGTAGATGTAGTTCCTCAGGTTTTGCCTCGCACCTACCCATACCATGTGGACTGGGATTTGTGGAATGAGGCCCTCAACACTCTCCACACACAGGACGTTCTCGACCTGCGAATGAGCCTCAGACGACTGGATATGGAGCCTCAGGAGCTATATTATCGCACTGACCACCACTGGACCAGCGCAGGAGCCTACCAGGGCTATGTTGCCCTTATGGATCATTGGGGTCTGACTTCTAAGGACGCATCCTTCTTTGACATTACCCAGGTCAGCTCCGAATTCTACGGCACGATTTGGTCCACCGCAGGCATGTCCTGGGTCGGCCCTGATACCATGGAATACTACCGATATGATGGGGACATGGATTACACGACCAGCATCCCTGAGATCAACAAGAGCTTTGCAGGATTTTACGATACCTCTTTCCTGGATCAAAAGGATAAGTACAGCAGCTTTATCTCCGGCAACAACGGCGTGACCTACGTTACCAAGAACGGCGACAACTCCGACAGAGAGACCCTGCTGCTGATTAAAGACAGCTTTGCACACAGCATGGTTCCATTCCTGGCTATACATTACGATCTGGTTATCGTGGACATGAGATACTACGGGCAGCCCATCAGCAGACTGCTGGCAGACATTTCCGTAGATCGAGCTTTGGTGCTGGTAAATATGGAATCCCTGATTGATGAATACCAATTTGGTCTGATTACAAAATAGCGAAAAGAAACTCTGCTACAAAAATTAGCAGAGTTTTTCTTTAGAACAATTCCTTTACATTTGCTATGGGATGCAACCTTATGCCGCCGAACTCCCTGATCTGGCTCTGTGTCAGCTTGGCATAATTGGCCTTTGGCAGATAAAAGTCCGTGAATCCTGTTCTGGCCGCCTCCATAATGCGGGCATCTATTCTGGCAACTGAGCGAACCTCCCCTGTCAGGCCAACCTCTCCGCAGTATACTGCCCCTCGCTCCAGAGGCAAGTCCTTAACAGCTGAATACACCGCCGCCAGTATGCCCAGGTCGCAGGCAGGCTCCGTCAGCCTGATACCTCCTGCCACATTGATAAATACATCTCTCTCCCACAGTGGCAAACGCATGCTCTTTTCTGCTACGGCCAGCAACATGCCTACTCTACTGGGGTCCGTGCCATTGACGGTGCGTTTAGGCAAATTGTATGGGGACTTGGATGTCAGCGCCTGTATCTCTGTTAACAGCGGGCGGGTACCCTCCATGCCACAAACTACGGAGGCTCCGCTGATATTGCTGTCCCTCTGGGTCAACATGGCATCTGCAGGATTCTCTACAGGGCACAAACCCTCTCCCGTCATTTCAAAAAGGCCAATTTCGTTGGTGGATCCAAACCTGTTCTTTACACCTCTCAACACTCTAAAAGGCAAATTTCTCTCTCCCTCAAAGTAGAGCACTGTGTCCACCATGTGCTCCAGCACTCTGGGGCCTGCCAGATTGCCCTCCTTGGTCACATGACCAATAATCATGGTTGTGATCCCTGCTGTTTTGGCCAACTTGAGCAACATGCCTGTCACTTCGCGAACCTGTCCCACGCTACCGGGGCCAGAATTCATTTCGTCGCTATACACGGTCTGTATGGAGTCTATTATGAGAAAATCCGGTTTTTCCTTCTCGATGCAGGACAATATAACCGACATGGCGTTTTCGCTAAGTAGCTTGATATTGGGGCGAGTTATGCCCAATCTCTGGGCCCTCATGCGGATCTGCGGAGCAGACTCCTCGCCTGATACGTACAACACCCTCTTGTCGGCAGGTAGTTTGCCACAAATCTGCAGTACCAATGTGGACTTTCCTATGCCAGGGTCTCCACCCAGCAATATAAGGGACGATGGCACATACCCTCCCCCCAACACTCGGTCCAACTCAGGTATGCCCGAGGTAAATCTGGTGCCATACTCGGTGCTGTCCACGCGGGAAAGCTCAACTGCATTACCTCTATTTTCTGCCTGAAGCATAGCAGGACCAGGATGCTTTTCCTGCACCACAAACTCCTCTGCCATGGTATTCCATTGTCCGCAGGCTGGACACTTGCCCAACCACTTTGGGCTGGTATACCCACAATCCTGACACACAAAAACTGTCTTACTCTTTGCCATCTGTCTTTACCAGCTTCCCTTTGATCCTGGACAGAGCATTGTCCACCGACTTGCGGCTGATGCCCAATATCTCTGCAATTTCGCTCTGAGAGTTGCCCTGCAAATACTGCCTCAGAACCTGCAGTTCCATAGCGGATAGGTGCTCCTCTGCATATTTGTGCAACATCTGGGTGTGGCTCTTGCGAAGGTAAATCTCCTCGGGATCACACTCTACGCCCTCTCCAATAGCCGCCTGCAGCGCGTCGCCTATTCCTTCCTGATCGTTGTCGTACAGGGAGACAAATTTTTCCACAGGGATCTGGCTGTTGGCAGTGGCCTTGCGAACGGCGCTAACCATTGCCCTCTCCACACACAGGTTGGCAAAGGTCTTAAAGCTGGCGTCCTTGCCACAATCGTAACTGGCATAAGCGTGATATAGTCCGATCATGCCCTCCTGGATAGTGTCCTCCATGTCTGCACCTGCGATGTAATAACTGCGAGCCTTGGCCTTAACCATGGTTTTGTAGCGCTCCATAAGGGCATTGAGGGCATCACGGTCCCCACTGCGAGCAATTTGAATTAGTTCTGTATCCTCTGTTTGTAAATAATTGGTATAAATATTGTTCATGTCACTTCCAGGAGCCACTGAGTCTGGGTGTAGTAGGTTTCCACGTTCCGTCTGTGTCCAGCTCTCCGCTACGCTCTACCAGTCTGAATATGGTAAATGTCCTCTCGTCTGCGTACTTGCCATTATAGCTACAGGTTACCAGTGTCAAAATCTTGTCATTGGGGCCAAACTGCACGTTCTGTGCCAACTTAACCGTAGACCTCTTAAGGCAACTATTGCAATAATCGATAAACTCATTGTCGGATGAGAACGTTACGGGAATCTTCTCCGAATCTGCATCTACCAAGAAGGATGCGAACACCTCCCACTCATAGCTCTCATACAGGGTGTCAAAGTATATGATGGGATTCTGTTTCCACATATATGTGCTGGTATAGTTTGCAATCTGTCTGAACATCTCGCCGTCCTGCATGTGGTGGCCAGAGATAATGGTGTTCCTGCCCAGATTGTCGGAGGAGCAAAAATAATCCATGAAAATGGAGCCATAGTATGTGCCCTTGCCGAAAATATCGTGGTCTATATAGAAGCTCTTGTTGTTGTCGTCGTGACTCTGCAGTACAGGGTAATTGATAACCGTGCCCGTCAGCTGGATCCATCCAACCACGTCTCTGTTAATGCTAAGGAGACTGGAAAAGGACGGCCTGACCTGAGGCACTGGCGTAGAAACTGGTGGAGGTGTGGGGATAAACGGCCCCTGTGGCTGAGTGATGTCCTCTGTAACATCTGTGGTGCCATCTCCAGTAATATCCTGTGTAACGTCCTGTGTAACATCCTGTGTGTTGTCCATTGGATAATCGCCGGCTGGCGGTGTATTGCTGGGGGCAAGGGTAGGTACATCTGTGTAAATGGGCCCAGGAGTAGATGTGATTATGGGATCGCGGACATACAAATCCTTGATACTATCTACCTGCTGTTTATGTGTCATGTATACATATCCTCTGGCTCCCAAAACGCCGATGGAGATGCAGAAAACCACAAGACACAGATAATAAACTATCTCATAGGCCTTACCTGCCAGGGGCAAATCGCGCCATCTCTTCTCCTTATGTCTGGGCATACCCTGAGGCTTGAGCCTGGGGTCATATGTGCGGCCACGTCCGCTCCTGCCTCCACGGTCAAAGGCAGAAACTGTGAGCTCCGGATCCTCAAGGCTATTGTTCTCAAACTCCATCTGATAGAGCGATGCTGCTGTGGCCTCGCCTGGGGCATCCGCATTGGAGCTGTGTGACATACCCTCTACAGGCGCAGGCTGAACTGCCTCCTGAACCTCCAGCTCAGTGGCGTCTCCGATTATAATGTCATCCGCAGCAACTGGAACCATATCCTCCAACATAGCATCAAAGGAGGCCTCAACCACCTGCTGCTCCAATATAACCTTTTTGTTCTTCTTGCGTGCCATATTACTCCCTACATGAACAATATCTGTATTCTACCATACGCGATGGCTCAAAAACAGACCTTGCATTGCTTTATTCGTCTGAATCCTTGGACGAAAAGCCGTTCCAAAATGTTCGCGCAATATCCTTAAAGCCTTACTGTACAAAGGTTTTCGCCCTCTGAATATTCCACAACTACCTGCCTTTTTACATCATAAACCCGGCGAATTTTTCGCTCTGTGCCCTGCATGTTTTGCCGTACAAGTTCCTGTTGCTTTTCGTCGTACAATGTCGCATTGTCTATGATCAGCTGGGGCATGCCTATCATGCCGCTGACGATTGCATTGGCCCTCAGAGAATCACGTCCCGGCCTGCCTCCGTGACTCAGAAGCGAGTACTCCTTAGGAGTGTTAACCCAAGCTCTGCCACTGAGTTGCCTCCTGAACAGGGCCCCAAGAACGGACCTGTCCGGAGTAAAGTAATCCACCAATGCCCTGACAGAGCGAAATGCAGTCTTAGACGTAACTGTTGTACCTGTGGAGATATGGCAATACTCCACCTTGCCAAAGGCGGGCATCAGAGGCACATCCTCAGCCAGAATAGGTGTATCTCCCGCCAATTCTCTAAGGGTATCAATGGCATTGTACATGGCCTCTGCTCGGCTGTGTCCCTCCTCGGGCACAATCCCGGCCATGTAGAGGTCTCCTGCCACAAGCACATCAAACCCCCACTTGTTGATTACAGTGTCAATCAGCCTGCGAATATAGTCTCTCACGTCAGCTCGGGACACATCCAGCGCCACCAGATTTGCATCCATGGGGCTATTAACTATTTTGTTGTTCCTGTCTCTCTTGATCCAATCCCTATGGTCTGTCGCCAGTTGACTGCGCCTATCTACAGAAAAGGGCGTTATCCACAGGGCTGCCTTAAGCCCCGCGGAATGAATATTTTTAGCAACCTGCGCCATACCCTCCGGAAATCTATATGGTGCTGGCATCCAGTCCCCCTTGGTCTGGTTCCATCCCTCTGCCACCAGGAACATTCCATCCTGTTGCTGCAGGGGTGCCAATCCCGACAGGGCCTCGTTAATATCCAGACCATCCACGTGATTTCCCATGGCCATGGTGCTGTAGCCTCCCATTGGTGCAACATCCATCTTAGGCAAACCTAGGTCGTCAAACCACTGTGCAAATACGGCATCCTCAGTGCCGTCGTATATCTTGACGTTCATCAGCTTGTATTCGCCTGGATTCAGGCAGATGCCTTCCACGTCCTTGGATATATAGATGGTGCTGTCGGGGCCGTCATATTGGAATACGGTGTATCCATTGCGGTCTGACAGTGATGCCACAAGTCTGTAATTGTTGCGGGATGTGCGGAAATAGCAGTATGAGAAACCCATGGGGGATCCGTTGTTAATGTCGTAGGCGCCAAACAATCTGGCGGCTGTACTAACTCTCAGGTGGCGCTTAAGGATAGCAGGTAAGCGCGATAGTTTGTTGTCCCTGCTCGTCTCCATGCAGGGTGAATCGGAGCGAAAACCGTTCATAAAAAAGCGCTCGTCAGTTTCGCAAATCCAGTGGAATGACATGGTAAAAGACACCAGGCGAACTTGCTCCATAGGATTAATGGACACGCTGATCTCGCCGTTGCGGTCGTGGACCTGAGCTCTCAGTCCGCTGGACTTAAGGTTGCCACTATACTGACGACCATCTTTGTGCAGGTATGTTATTGTGCATTCTGGTATGTACATAATTTTGCTCCGCTTTTTTCTGTATTATAGCACAGATTATGAATATAGGCTGTATCTCCCCCTGCGCTGCATGTGGCTCGGCGTGGTAATAGCCGTAAAATTTGCGGGGCCGCCGAAAAGTCCTAAATTTCTGCGTTGACACCGAGGGAGTACTTTGCTACAATAGCAAAGCAAGTTCGGCGCTATAGCCAAGTGGTAAGGCAGAGGTCTGCAAAATCTCCACCGCCAGTTCAAATCTGGGTGGCGCCTCCAACACGAAGATCCGTTCTCAAATGAGAGCGGATCTTTTTTGTTTTTGATTTCGCTGTGACGGATTTTTTCAATGAACATTTTTGTATCCTTTCGCCAAAGGGCCATTTGTAAAGTCTTGTTGCAAAATTGTAAAGTTGATGCGGTGGCATTCTGAGGCTTATTTAGCTATAGTGAAACCATCAAATCAAGGAGGGCTTATTATGAAATTGTTAGATAAAATAATCATGCTCAGAAAAGAAAGGGGCTGGTCCCAAGAGGATTTCGCTGGAAATCTTAATGTGTCCCGCCAGGCAGTCAGCCGTTGGGAAAACGGAACAGCGTTGCCAGATGCGCAGAATATATTGCAAATCAGCAAGCTGTTTAACGTGACTGCAGATTATCTGCTAAATGACGATTATGAAGATGAGCCGGATGTAAATGCTCCTGCTGTTGAAGCTGAGGTGGATGAAACAAAGCTTTTGGTTCGAAAAAAGAACCATTGGTATCTGATACCCGCAATTTGTCTCATTGGTTTGTTGTCTGCCTGTGCTATAATTGGCATAGTGAACAGCAAAAACGCGGTGCATACCCATCCGGAGTTAAGTCGAGTCCTGGAGAACGAGGTCTCCCCCACCTGCACAGAGGCTGGATCACATGATGAGGTCATTTATTGTGCGGGGTGTGGACAGGAGGTCCTGCGAACACACATAATCACTGGCGCGCCTGCTCACCAATTCGAAAACGAAAAATGTACAGTTTGCGGTGGAGATCAGCGAACAAAGGATTAATTTTGTGGCCATCGAGCTTCGTTGTGTACAGGTTTTAGTTTACTTAAGGCGAAACCCCATGGGTGCCATATTTTAATCTAAGAAAGGCGGTGATGGGATGATTATTCAAAAGCAAAATTGCAAAATGGATATTGATGTTGAACAGACAAAAGCATATTATGCCTCCCACTCCCTTTGCGATTGCCCGTCCTGCCGCAATTATTATGCACAGGTAAAGGATAGATTCCCTTTATTAGACGAATTCTTGCTCGAACTTGGTGTATCTATTGATCGCCCTGACCAACTGAGCTCCGTCGAGTCAGACAAAGAGACACAGTATCTTTTTGCATCATATACTGTTTGCGGAAAAATACTCGAACTGGATAAACATGAAATTGACTTAAATGACGGCAATTTGTTCTTGAGCATTGTAATCGACGATTCCTGTATTCCAAACGATCAAAAAACAGATTATTTCGCTGTGACGGTTTACAACATTGTGCTACCCTGGGTCTTAAACGAACCCCTTACAGGAACATTTCCAACAAAAAAGCGATTTTTTGATAGGTTAAAAGCTATATTTACAAAAGAGTAAATGGCATAGACGGGTTCCGCCTATGCCATATTTTTGTCCTTATTCTATGTTCCGCAATCTGGGGCACCAGAGTCTACCTGGCGTATTTCTTGTCCAGCGCGAACAGGACTACGCATGCCGCACCGCTGATCATCATCATGATAAACCAGAATCCGCCATTCTCCACGTCTCCAGTAGGAGGCTCCACGGGATTTTCTACCTCATAAGTATTTTCGAAGGCCGCCACCAGCCTGTCTGTTGCGCTGCCGTTTAGTTTAAGCATTGCATCCAAATTGCCGTCCTCTCCAAGGGAAATGGATATGGCTATCTCGTGGACGGTGGTGTCGTAGGTAACTCCCTTTACTCCTGTGTTGACCTCGAACAACTTGTACGTGTATGTACGGCCCACATCTCCTGCAGTGAAATCTAGGTCAAAGATTACCTTACCATCACTGCTCGTCTGGAGCATTAGCTTTTCGCCTGTTGCCACATCCTCCAGCACGAACTGGAATCCCTCTGGCCCAATGGCAGAGGCTCCCATATTTTCGACTGTCTTGTTTACCTCTACATTAACCGTTATGTCCTCTGGTGTCGGAGTCGCTGGGATAAATGTGTTGTTAAACACTACAGAAATCACGTGCTCACCATTAACCTCTGTGGCCTCTGCATTTTGAGCCGCTGTAACCTTACCGATTTCTAACTGGCCATCCATGTCCGCATCCGTAACCTCTACGGCAAATGTGTTGACACTCCTATCGTAGTCCACATCCTCCAGGTCGCCAACCTCCTCCGTCATGCGAAAGCTGTATGTACCTATCTGGTCAAATGTAATCTCGCGAACAATATCGCTAAAATCAAACTTATTAAACTCCGGGTCCTGTGCGTCGTATGCAACTGACCTTGTGCCCAGCTGCGTCCACACTCCCTCACTGGTCTCCTGTTCAAGGGCAAATGAGAATGTGTCTCCCTCTTGCCAGGGTCTGCCCTCCAGCTCCTTGACGCCAACGACTGTTGCATTGGTAAACTGCACTGCTGCAGGAGCGTAGATGTTTACAAAATCAAGTCTCAGACTGCCATCTTGCCCTACTACTCCCTCTCTGACAAGCACGCCATCCTTGGCGGAGAACCCTGGGCCATATGTCCTGAGCTCGGTAACCGTAACCTTGGTGCCTGCGTCAATGTTCTCTACTGTAAAATCTTGTCCTGGCTTTACCGAAACGGTAATCGATCCGTTCTCGTCGGCCTCCACTGTTCCACCTGACGTCTCGATGGTGGCATTTGCGTAGTATGATCCCAGATCCACCTTAAAGTCAAAGGAGATGTTTGCAGGGATTACGTATGCCTCTCCAAGGGGATGTTCCACCGTCTTGCCTATCAGCAGGTTGGCTGCCATGCCCTCTGTGGACGCCATGTCCTCCGAGGTAAACGTTCCAGGGATTGTTATAGACTGGAACAGGGGCTCCAATACTGTATCGTCGCTGGCCTTTGTCACAAGCTCCTTGTAGCGGAACTCGTAAGTAACAGTGTTGTTGGTTGTGTCTCTGGCGGTCTCCACATAAATCCACGCACTTTCATCGTAGCCATTAAAAATAGTCTGCAAATCAACACCTTCAGGAGCAAATATGGCGTCCAGCTCCTCCAGGCAATTTATGGTGAGCAACAAGCGAACATATGCTGTCTCGCTGTCTGCCTTGACAGTCAGTGTGGGGTCCTTGATATATGTACCACCTGGTAGCAGGTGATAAGCATTGCTCTTGACTCGACCTCCTGCGGCCAATGAGCCGTCCGCATTGACTGCAGCCTCATCCAGCGTAATTTTGACCTTGCCAACAGAGAATGTATTTACAACTGCATCTTGGCTGGTCAGCCACGCAATCGTGCCCAAAACGGATACCGTAATCAGCAGCACTGTGCATATTGCCAGGATCAAAGCCCTTGAACCTCTCATGTCACTTCCTCCTTTTTGTGTTTATCCTTGTCGCCTATAAGCATGTTTATCAGCAGTTCCAACAGGACAATTCCCATTGCCACCGTGATTGTCGCGTATTTCCCGAAGTGGTGGTCATATAGGTGGCTAGAAAACCTAATTTCGGTATGCAGAACACAGGTTTGCCAACGACGCTGCTATAGTCCACCAGTGGCCCGTCTGCAGTCTCGTTCTCATCGCCCTTAGTGCGGAACCGTACAACCTCTCCATCCCCCTCGTCGGGGACTATCTCCACAATACGATGGGTGGCTATGCTGCCATTCCCCATCCTGAATGTAATAACATCCTGCACCTCTAATGTGGCTGGCTCCACATCCTTGACGTATATCAGGGAGCCTGTAGGATACACCGACTGCATCGATGGGGATAACACAGAGTAAGGTGTCAGGCCAAACAGCTTGACACCATGCAGCAGAAACGCCAGTACCAATACAACCAGTACAATAGCATTAGCTACAATCCTGAGAACTAACTTTAATTTTTGGCTCATGGCTTGTCCCTTCTCCTATCGTTCTCTATGCACCGGCCGCAAAACTGCTACGAAAACCAGCCTTTCTCGGCTTTTTGTCTCATTTAGCATATCATGTGTCGCAATTATGTGCAATATCTTATGTATATGTTTAACTAACTATTTATCAACATTTGTCACAAAAAGGCAGGCACTCTTTTGAATGTCTGCCTTAATTTTATTATTCAACAAGCCGCGGATCCTTTTTATCCTGTGATCAGTCCACCTATTATGACTATTAACAGCAATATAGCAGGTACTACTGTAGTGCCCCATAGCAGACCCGAAATCACCCCAAAATACTTCTTGTAGGGCTGTTTTGCCTTGCGAGACATAACCAGAATAACGATGGCCAACACAAACGGCACCACTATGAATATGAAGCTGAGAATTGCGACAATCACAATCGCTTCTACATCAAGGTTGCTGGAGTCTCCGTTTGGCAATTCTTCAGTGGCATGCAATTGCTCCAGGAGTTCCGCATCCTTTATGGCAGAAACCATCACATAGTCACATAAAAGGAGATTTGGTTCCGACCCATATAAGTCCTGGAAGAAATGTCGGCTCAGATAATACACCGAGTTGTCGTCACAATATATGAGATATCCCATGAGGCAACTTATTTCCCCATCCAGGCAATATCCATATACTGGTTGCAGGTCATACATGGCGAGGTGATAACCCCTCACATAAAGGGAATTGTCGTTAAGCACCTCAGAAGTGACAGCGATAGGATTCTCTTTGAAAAAATCCTCCTCAGCATATATCTCATAGTACTCTGCCCATCCGCTGCCGATTCCCTTAATTCTTTCGGCGTGCTTAGTGTTCAGATAACATGCATATACGTAGCCGCCACCCTCGAACATTATCTGCAGCTCTATTATGTTTTCGTTTCCGGAAGCCTCTATATGGTAGACCGCCTGCTGCTGAACCTCGCTCAGTTGGACGAGTATATCCTGACTACCAGCCGGACTCACCGTAATTCCCAGGTCTGTGTTAATTATGCTGTACGTCTCTCCCTGGTAATAGATCTCCTTATAATTTGTGCTGATAGTAGCATCCTGAGTGTCGGCCGTGGTGTCAGCCATTGCAGGTGTGCACAGAACCAACAGGGACAAAACCGCGATCAACAGAAAAGTTATTTTCCTATTCATGTGGCACCTCCTTAGCTCAGATTAAGCTTGCGGTCCATCTGCCAATGAACCAAGGTGTATAGGCCCATAACTACTGCTCCCAAGATGGTTATCACTGGAACCAGCATAAATGACACCACCACAATCTCTCCGATTTGTTCGCCGCTGGCTATGATGCCCGCCACCAACACAGCTCCTATCATGTAGAAGAACTGTCCAATTCCCGAAACCAGGCCTCCGACACCGTAGTAAATGCCCACTGCGGCCAGGACCTTATGCTTTTTGGCAATTATGGCTCCAAAGGATATGCACGCATACATCAATAATATTGAGAACATCTCTGCCTCCAGAAAGAGGATCAACACCTCTAATCCCAGTAGAAGGTAACTGGCTCTGAATTCGGGCAAGACCACTACACCTATATCCTCAAGGCCCATTGTGGCGCAAAGAGTGAATATAAGCACTTCGACCACAACCAAAAGGATGGTCGTCAGCTGTAAAATCATAGCCGATAGCAGCTTGGCCTTCAGAATATCTCTCCTCTCCACCGGCAGGGTAAAGGTCAAATAGCCCTCATCGCTATAGAGGTTCTTATAAAATCGAACGCCATTGAGAATCACCGGCATAATGGCCATGGCGACGATGGCAACAACAGCACCGATCATGCCCAAAGATGAGAAAATAATCTGCAGTGCTGTGATATCTGCATTGGCCCGGAGCAATGTCCTGAAGGAAAGTCCTCCCGCCACCGCTATAGGCAGGGTTGCCAGGGCCACTATCCACCAATACTTGAATAAAAATTTCAGGTCGTACCTAAGGAGTTTCTTTAACATCTGTACACCTCCCTGAATATGGCATCCAGCGTCTTGCCGGCGGCCTCCTTGGCCTCCGCCACAGATCCGGACTGTCGGATGATGCCGGAAAATCCCATAAAATAGTAATCGTCCAGGATTTCCTCAACATCGGCAATCAAATGAGTAGTAATCACAATGGTAGAATCTGGATTGTAGTTGCCCACAATTGTCCTTAAGATGTAGTCCCTGGCTGCAGGGTCAACGCCGGCAATGGGCTCATCCAACAAATAGAGTCTGGCGCGACGAGACATTACCAAAACCAGCTGCACCTTCTCCTTAGTACCCTTAGAAAGCGTCTTGAGCTTTGCCATGGGATCAATGCCCAGGTCCTTGAGCAATGTATCTGCCTTTGCTCTGTCAAAATCTGGATAGAACTCCACAAAAAAGTCCAGGAGTTCGTGGACCTTCATCCAAGAGTCAAAGTACGGACGCTCGGGCAAATAGGATACAAGGGCTCTGGTGCCCGCCCCTACGGGCTGATCGCACACCAATATCTCCCCCTGGTCGGGCTGGAGCAATCCACATATTAACTTAATCAGTGTTGATTTACCGCAGCCATTAGGACCCAAAAGTCCAACGATCTTTCCGGCTGGGATGGTCAGATTCATACCCCTTAGCACAAAATCGCCCTTCTTATAGGCCTTGCTAAGGTTTTTACATTCTAGAACGTTCATAACACACCTCCTGTATGTTCTGTTAACGACTATAAAACGTGTATATTTCCTATACTTTATTTATACAATACTAGAACTATTTCCGCAATATGATAAAAACCTGACCGCGCCGCAGCACAATCAGGTTTTGTAATTATTATGAATTATCAGACTACGTTATAGTACTTCGTATACCAAATAACCGTAAAAACAATGCCGATTATCAGGAATACCAAGCCGGTTACAAATATCGCCCCGTCGTTAGCCTTTTTGAGCTCTGCCATCTTGCGTTCACGATACTTTCCGAAAAGCTCGTGGTTCTTACGTCCCATGGGGATAAAGGCCTGGATAACATTTCTCATAACAAAGCTGATTCCTATTAATGCGCCCTCGCTGCTGATAAATAGCATTCCTGCGGCTATCAACAGCAAAATTCCTGCCACAGAGAAACCATCCGATAAAATCTGGATATTCACTCCAGTATCCTCGGTAAAGAATCCTCTCATCCAGATTACTGCAAAGGTAATCATGGAGGCAACGCAAAAACAAATTACATACTTTGTTAATAATGACTTGTTTTCTTCGTTCACTGCATTTTACCCGTTGGCGTTGTCCCTAAGTATCTGCTTATACTTTATTTCCTCTGCATCGTTGCAATATACAAAGTGTCCAGGAGCAACCTCGCGCATTGTGGGCTGATCCACGGAGTAATCATGCTCTGCAAGAGGATTGTAGCTCACACGCACACGCTTTTTCTCGTATACCGGATCAGGCAACGGAATTGCGGAAAGCAAGGACTTTGTGTATGGGTGCAGAGGGTTCTTAAACAACTCCTCTGAGTCAGCCAACTCAACCAGCTTACCGAAATACATAACACCGATTCTGTCGGAGAAGTACTTAACAACAGACAAATCGTGGGCAATAAAAATAATTGTAAGGCCCAGACGCTGTCTGAGGTCATTGAGCAGGTTGATAACCTGTGCCTGAATAGATACGTCCAGAGCGGATACAGGCTCGTCGGCAATAATCATCTCGGGCTGCATAATAACAGCTCTGGCGATACCGATACGCTGTCTCTGACCACCTGAGAACTCGTGAGGATATCTGTCGGCGTGCTCTCGAACGAGGCCAACCATCTCCAGAATCTCATAAACCTTCTCGTTAATGTACTCCTTGTCGGTAATACCCTTGATAACCAATCCCTCTGCGATGATCTCACGTACGGTCATACGGGGATCAAGAGATGCGATAGGATCCTGGAAGATCATCTGAATCTGTGTAATCAGCTTGCTCTTCTTTGCAATGCGACACTTGTTCTTGAATTCTTTTTCCAGTTCCTGAGTCTTTACGGGATCATTCTCTGCTGCAAGGAACTTTTCTGCATACTCCTGCTCCAAAGCCTGGATTACAGACTCTGCATAATTTCTGTCAACAGCCTTGCCATCGATCTTAGCGTCACGGATCAACATTTTGTTCTGAGCAACTGTTTCAGCAAGCTCACTCTTAATCTTGTTGATCTCATCCTGGAGATATGGATCTCCAGCCTTTTCTGTGCGGAGAGCCTTAATCTTTTTGGAAGCCTCAGCACGTGCTGCAGCAATGGCATCCTTATAGGAACGTGTTCCTGCTCCTATTCTATGGCCCTTAAAGTACACGTTACCAGAGGTAATGTTGTACAACTTAATGATGGAACGACCTGTTGTGGTCTTGCCGCAACCGGACTCTCCTACCAGACCAAATGCCTCGCCCCTTTTTACCTCAAAGCTGACGTCATCAACGGCCTTCATGTCGCGACGCTTTACGCGGAAGTACTGGCAAAGATGGTCAACTTTTAACAAAATCTCATTATTCTTGTTCTCCATAATTGCCTCCTCTCTCCTTCATGCGCTTGATGCGATCTGCGATAATCTTTGGAAGTTCCACCTTTGGTGCATTGGGGTGGAGCAACCATGTTGCCGCATAGTGTGTTGGAGAAACCTCGTACATAGGTGGCTGCATCTCGTAGTCAATTTCCATTGCGTACTTGTTTCTCTCTGCAAAAGCATCACCAACAGGTGGATAAATCATGTTTGGTGGTGTGCCGGGAATAGCATCCAGCTTTTCGTTTGTATCCAGGTCAGGCATAGAGGAAAGCAATGCCCAAGTGTAGGGATGCTGAGGATTGTAGAATACCTCATTGGCTGTTCCATACTCTACGATCTTACCTGCATACATAACGGCGATACGGTCTGCCATGTTTGCAACAACGCCCAAGTCGTGGGTGATGAAGATAATGGACAGGTTGTGCTCGCGCTTAAGTTTGTTAATAAGCTCCAGAATTGTTGCCTGAATTGTAACGTCAAGTGCTGTTGTAGGCTCGTCACAAATCAGGATGTCTGGGTTAGCGGACAGAGCAATCGCGATAACGATACGCTGACGCATACCACCTGAGAACTCAAAGGGATACTGTCTGTAACGGATTCTGGGCTCAGAAATACCAACCTCCTCCATGAGCTTAATAGCCTTTTCCTTGGCAATGCTCTTGGTGAGTGTATATACGATCTGAGAAGCCTTTTCCTTAAGGTAATCGATAATTTCCAAGCAACGCTTGTCTGCATCTACACTGCCTGCATTCTCCACATCTGCCTTGAACTTGTTCATAACACGTGTGAGAACGGAGACGATGGTTGCAATCTGTCTCTCGGGCTCAATAACAGACTTAGGAACAATCTTCCAATCCACCTTTTTGCCTCTTGCAATAAGGGCATCTCTCTTTGCTGTCTGACGTGCAAAGCGAGCCTCTTCCTTGGGGTTATTCTTGAGATAGAAGTAATAGTTATTAACCTCTCTCTTAATAGCCTCTCCAAAGGTATATGCTACTGTGTCCTTAATAACTGCCAGAGGATCAACTGCTGCACGAACAGTCTTGTCCAGATTCTGACAAAGGGCTGTTGCATCATTCTTTTCGAAATTGCCAGCCTTGAAGAAGTCGATAGCATTCTGCAATGCTGCGATAGCTACCTTCTTGTTCTCCAATGTTTTATTTATGGAGTACTCAACTGCCAGCTTTTCCAGGCTCCTGAAAGAGTTCATAAAGTCCTCATCCAGGAATCTTACTGCCATCTCATTAGCCTCTTCTGCAGGAACCTTGCTCAAATCAACATCGGGATTCTTGTAGATATAGTAACCGATTCTAAAGAAATTGTATGCAGGACGTGCCAGCATTTCCTTAGCAGTCTCCTTGGCCTTCTCCAATGTTTCAATGGTCTCTGCAGAGGCCTCTGTGTGGGATGCGGCCTTGCCGGAGGCTTTCCTAAGTGCATCTACGATGGTCAGCTTAGAGCGCTCTTCTTTCTTAAGGACACTAAGGGTAGTCAAGTAATCGCTCAAAATACCTTCGTATCCAGATGCGAAGTACTTGTCGTCGATGTCCTTGAGCTTACGCTCTACCAGGTTAAGGGTGGAAACCACGTCAACCTTCTGCTTCTTCTCTGTGAGGAAGAGGAACTCCTCTATGAGGGCAATCATTTCCTCTGCAGCAGTCTTGGCATCGTTATAGCCGTTCTCAAGCTTAATTGCCTGAATGTTAAAGTTATCAAATGTCTTGATATACTCCTGAACGTCATCAGAAGAAAATCCTGTGTTCGTTCCTGTGGCAATAGCTTCCTTCATCAATGTGGACAGAGATACCAGCATTTCGTTAAAGGCCACACGACCCTCTTTGCGGTTTGCTTTGTTCTTGAGGAGCATTGCCTCGGTAATCTGCCTACCTATACGCATGATAGGGTTGAGAGAGGACAACGGATCCTGGAAGATCATGGCAATCTTGTCACCACGAAGCTTATGCATCTCCTCCTCTGGGATACGCACCAAATCATGTCCGTCATACAGAATCTCTCCGCCCTCGTGAATGGCGTTAACTGCAGAGATACCCATAATAGCCTTGGATGTAACAGATTTACCAGAACCTGACTCTCCAACGATGGCCAAAGTTTCGCCCTTGTAAAGATCAAAGGAGATATCACGAACGGCCTGCACCTTACCTCCGTCTGTACGGAAGGAGATGCTCAAATTGTTAACTGATAATTTGACTTCTTTATTCATAATTACTCCTCCGAACCTCTGAGTGACGGGTTAAATGCATCGCGCAAACCATTACCAAACAAGTTAAAGCTCAGCATCAGCAATACCAGGAATACACATGGGAATGCTGCTACAAAGGGAGCGAACAAGATGTCGCGCTGTCCTGCAGCAATCAGTGTACCAACACTGGTAATATTACCGGACTCCAAGTTGATGATACCCAGATATGAGAAGTTGGTCTCCGTATAAATCATGGAGGGGATTACCAATGCGCAACGTGTTACGATGGTTCCGAGACCATTGGGGAAAATATGCTTAAACATAATTCTCGAGTCTCGAGCACCAAGGGTTCTGGCTGCTAAAACGTACTCCTGATTTTTAAATCTATAGAACTGCATACGAGTTGTTGCAGCCATACCAATCCATCCTGTCAAGAAGAATGATATGAACAGGATCAATGTGTGGCTGGAGGCACCCATATGATACTTGAGCAGAGTGATAACAATGATGGAGGGAACAGAACCCAGAATCTCGGAGAATCTCTCCATAAAGAGGTCGATCTTTCCACCAAAATATCCGGAGATGGATCCCCAGATTGCGCCAACAATCAGGTTAACTACTGCTACAACAATGGCAAAGATGAAGGAGAATCTGGCACCGTTTGACAAACAAGCGAAGATATCCTTGCCCTCAGAAGTTGTACCAAACAGGAAGTTGGGCTCGCCGATACCGTCCTTTAGCTTCTGAGTGTGCTCATATGTGTAGTATTCGTAGTACTCGACTCTAACCTCGATACCGCCGTCTACCTTTCGGCCATAAACATATTCGTACTGCTTGCCATCCTGTGTAAAGCCTTCCTCACCCTCAATTCTCATCTTGGATGTGTATTCAGCAACAATAGAAGATTCAGTACCTACCTCATAGGACCAGTAGTTGGGAACAATGTCTCCGTTGGCATCCAGAGCTGGCTGAGTCTTACCTGCTACAGTCTTTGTCTTGTAGTAAATATTAGCGTTCTCTGCGTCCTGAGTTGCCGTGGGTCTATCCCAAGGTGCAACTGTGGGATAGAGCACCTGCTTGCCTGTCTCATCCTGGTATCTCTGAATATCCTTAAATTCTGCTTCGGATATAACCTTATACTTACCAAAACCAACTCCATAATAGGTGTTATAGCGGTAGGTATAAATCTTGCCATCCTCGCTGACCTGGAATTCGTTGTTCTTAACAACCTCTCTGCCGGTCTCAAGGCCCAGGGCATAGTCCTGCAGATATCCGACATAACCTGTCTCCTTGTCTCTGCAGCCATCCCAGAAATTGGTGTCCTCAAACCACTTGCATCTAGGACGAACAGAAGCATACAGCTTGTCGTAATAGGCAGGATTATAGGGTGTGCAGAATGGTGCAATAATTGCAAAGAGCACCAGGAAAAGTATAACTATACCACCTACAACGGCGCCCTTGTTCTTGCAAAAGCGGCGGAAAGCTCCCTGAAAATAACTTACAGGCTTGGTATCAAATTTGCTATCGTGAGAAAAGTCGGTCTTCTTGGCGAATTGAAACTTTTCTACTGGAATATTGTCGTACTTATTTGTTGCCATCTTTACTTCGCCCCCATTCTGATTCTCGGGTCAATGAAACCGTAACTGATATCGATAACAATACCAGCTGCCAAGCCTACCAAAGTATAGAAGCCGGACAACAGCATAAAGAAATCGTAATCCTGGAAAGTAATAGAGTTAAGGTACAATCCACCAACACCTGGGATAGCGAACATGCTCTCGATAATAAGGGATCCGGAAAGCACCGCAACAAACTCACTCAAAATAGAGGGGAAGATAACTACCATGGAGTTACGCATAGCATGTCTGTAAATCGCCTGTCTCTTGGTCAAACCCTTAGTTCTGGCCAGCAGCATAAACTCGCTGGTCAGCACCTCAGAGAGCTCGGCACGTGTGTAACGTGCATAACCTGCGATAGAACCCAAGGAGAGAGCAAATACAGCAGGCAACATGGAGCGGAACATCTCCCATGTGAAGTAGTCTGTACCCAGATTCATGGTGAGCGGGAACCAGTTTAACTTAAAGCACAAGAAATACTGGATCATAAGTCCCAAAATAATAGATGGAACTGAAATCAACAAAATAATAAAGATGTTAATGACCTGGTCCTGCCACTTGTTCTTTCTAAGGGCAGCAAGAATACCCAGGCCTAAACCTATCGGTACACCCAGAAGAGTAGAGTATATGTTAATAAGAATTGTGGGGGGCAACTTTCTAACAAAGACGTCCCAGACGGGCATGTTGAGATATTCACCGTAAGTAGTAGCAATACCAAAGTCACCCTCGGTAAAGATCTTCTTAACGTATGTCCACAGCTGAATTAAAATCGGCACGCGGTCATAGGTGTATGTTCCATTTGCCTCCGGCCTGATATTAGTAATCCAACCTCTGCCCTCCAATTGCTTATACGCAATCAGCGGATCCTGATCGGGTCCGACGTTTACGTGAATCGGCAAAAGTTTTATCAGAACAAAGCACATAACGATGATGATGAGGAATGTAAGCATCATCAACCCTAAGCGCTTCATTACATATTTAAACATATACATAGGGGTTACTCCTCTGTTTGTTATTTTCGCACTTAATAAAAAAAATACAATTAACCTGGCCAACATATAAGTTGCTGGAGGTTATGTGGGGTATGCACGCAAATTGACTGCGCGCTGTGTATCTAATTCCGTTTAATTATTGTTTTCTTTTAATTCTCTATAATGCAAATTCAGCGGTGAGCGAAGGAAACTTCGCCCACCGCATCCTTTAGTAATTAATAAATTTGCGAATTACTTAGAAGATTCTAGAAATCACTCTGTCTTCTTGTACTCGTTTGTGAGGTCGTTGTTGTTCTGTGCAACATAATCGGTCCACTCTGCGTCTGTGTAGTTAACAACCATGTATCTCATGCCGCCGAAGCCCATGAATGTGTTGTAGCTATCTGCGTAGAAGTGAGAGAACTTTCCGCCCAAGAAGGAACCGGAGTAGTCACCGATCAACATAACAGAACGGCTCTCCTTAATTGCAACTTCTTCAAGTGCAGCAAGGATCATCAATCTTACATTTGCAGGAGCATAACCAGCATCCCAGTTGTACTTCTGAGCCTGATTCTTCTCAGTTGCAAGACCGTTCAGGCAGTAGAACCAGTTCTGAACGCTCATCTTGATTGTCTGTCCAGCACCCTCGTAGTCGCCTGCAGGCATTGTCAGCTCCATATCGATAACGGATGTATCCCAATATGTGTGGTAGTTGAGAGAATCGTCAGGATCAACGAATGCGCCCATGATATCGAAGGGGTTGAAGGGGTTACCAGAGAATCCATAACCGAAACCAATCTGTGTATCGCCGTTACGGAATGCATCTGCCCAACCAGAACCTGCGGAAGCATCGAATACAACGTCAATCTTGTCCTCAAGAACTGTGCCCTTTGTCAGGTCATCCAGAACGTTCTGCAGGTAAGTTGCTCTCTCACGCTGCTTAGCTGTGTCTGTGGAAGAACCATAGATGAAGGTGATGTTCTTGGATGCATCGTATCCATACTCATCAGCATTCTCTGTCAAAATCTTGATAGCCTCAGCCATCTTGGACTTTGCAAGAGTGGGGTTATAACCTGTCAAGGAGTAGTAAGCCTCTTCAAGAGAAAGTCCGCTTACATCACCGGAAGACCACTTGCCGTCTGCGCCCTTTGTGAAACCATAGGCACGAAGCAATCCTTCCTTAGCCTCTGTTGTGTTACGGTAAACACCACCGTCAGCAAGGTTGGGGGAGTTCTCGATGTCATAGTAGTACTCGGAGTTAACCAGACCCAAACAAGGTGTGGATGTACCGGGCCAAATCTTCTCAACGATATCAGATCTGTTCAGAGCAAGGTTGAATGCATGTCTGAACTCCTGAATAGCAAGGATACCATTGTTGTTGCCGCTTGCCTTCAAAACCTTAAGGTCACTGAAGAGCTGCATACCGAATGTACCTGTGCTGGGTGTGTATGTAACATACTTAGAATCCTTGTAGTCAGCAATGTTCTCTGTAGCGAGAGTTGCATCGTCAAGAGTTCCGTTCAAGAAGCCCATCCACTGTGTAGCGAACTCGGAAATCTTTCTGCAGTTAATAGCAGTAATGTTGTACTGGTTCTTGTACTCATCCATGTTGTAACCATACCAGTTCTCGTTCTTAACGAGTTTGTAGTGGCTACCAGCCTCGAACTCAGCCAACTTATAGGGACCCCAGCTAGCGGATGTCTCAAGGGATGAGTTGTACTTGCTTGTCCAGAGAGTTGCACCCTCTGCAGGAGCGATCTTGCAGGACTCGTACAGGCTCTGCTTAACAAGAGGAAGAGAGCTCATGTAGTATGCTGCAAGGTAAGAAAGGGAACCATCATCCATGAGGAATGCATATGCCTTATCAAGGCAAACAACGATAGCGTTCTCGCTCTCGATTGCGTAGATACCAACGTCCTCCCACTTAACGTCACGAATTGTGTTCTCAACGTAAATAGAAAGCCAAGAATGATACTGACCGCCTACCTCAACGTAGCCAGCATAAGCACCAGTCTCAGGGTTCATGTAATCATCCCAAAGCATCTTACCAGATACGGGATCAGGCTCACCCTCGTACTCGCCAGTGTAAACTGTCTCGTCGTCAAATGCGAGCCACTCGGGGCACTCGTTGCCATTCTCGTCTGGGTAACCAGCTGCTCCCCAGAACTCCCAAGCGTTGATGTAAATCTTCTCGCCAGCTGCTACAGCATCAGCATTGGTCTTGTAGCCCAAACCGCTGATAGGCTCATATGTACCTTCCTGATTCTGGAAGAAGTAGCCTCTGGAGTTCTTGATACGAAGAGTATCATAGTATGTGTTGGCTCTCATGTTCATGAATGTGGGATCCAACATAGCCTGCATGGAGTATACGAAGTCAGCAGCCTTAATAGCTGTGCCGTCGTCCCACTTCAGGTCGTTACGAAGAGTAATCTTCCATGCGTAACCACCCTCAGTCTTCTGAGCGTCGGTGTAGCCCCACTTTGCATCAACTGTGGATGTAACATCCTCAAGCTTGGTTGCTGCGGAGAAGTTAGTTGTGTAAGCACCAACTACGATAGCGTCCTTGTTGATGGAGCCGTCGGGATTGTACTTCTTATCGCCCTCAAACTTGTAGTCGTAATCAAAGAAGGATGAGCCGATGTAGCTCATAATCTGGGTGTCGTTGTTGTCCGCATAGGTCAACTCGTTCCAGTTACTGGGCATTGTAGCCGTGTAAGTGTTGTACTCAGCCTGCTTAAATGTAGCCTGTACGATGTCATTTGTTTTATCGCCGCCAGTTGTATCTGTAGTCTTCTGTCCACAGCCTACAAACATGCCAGCAACCATAACAAGACACAAAACCAGCGCAAGCAGAGATTTGAAGTTCTTGTTCATAATGTTTCCTCCATTTATGAATTCTGAATATTTGTTTACTCTCGCGACCTCCTTTTCTCTTCATCGATCACACTGCTTAAAGTGTACATTTCAATGAAAGAAAAGCAGACTGCGAGGGTATAGGAATTCGTAAATGATATCACATATACCGAACTTGTCAACCTTATTGATGCAGAAATAAGCAAAAATATACAAACTGCTGTCGATTTCTGTCGAGAACTATAGTGAATATAATGATATAAAAGCTTTGGTCCCGCTCTTTCTAACATGTTCATGTGGAATCGGCCACCGCAAAGCTTATGCAAAAACCATGAATAATATGCAAACAGCGTCCCAGGACAAAAAATAAAAGGCCGTTCGTATGAACGGCCTTTGGAGCGGGTTACGAGATTCGGACTCGCGACTTTTACCTTGGCAAGGTAACACTCTACCACTGAGTTAAACCCGCATTGGTGGTCAGAATTAGAATTGAACTAACGACACGTGGATTTTCAGTCCACTGCTCTACCAACTGAGCTATCTGACCAAAAATAGTGGCGACCCGGATGGGGCTCGAACCCACGACCTCCAGCGTGACAGGCTGGCATTCTAACCAACTGAACTACCGGGCCACTATCCCTCGCCTCATCAGAAACAATCTGTTCCGTGCGAAAGCAAGGGTTATTTTACACATTCGCCTACATACTGTCAAGGGGTTTATAAAGATTTTTTTGACAACTTTTTGTCCCCCGTTGTTTTAGTTAAAAGCGAAAAGTGAAAATCTCAGTTAAGAACTAAGAGTGAAGAGTGAATAAAGTTGGCAAACGAAAAGTTGGTCAACTCCCAACTCATATCTAACCAACTTTCTTAACTTTTCACTTTTATCTCTTAACTTTTATCTCTTAACAAAAAAACTAATCTAGCGGGAGCTAGATTAGTTTTTTTACATCTTCCTTAGTAAAATTGTACGCTGTATTGCAGAAGTTGCATACCAGTTCCACACCTTCCTGATCGTCATCCACTATGCTCTGGAGGTCTGCCTTGCCTATGGTCATAAGCTTGCGCTCCATGCGTTCCCTGGAACAATCACAGTAATACTCCGCTGTGGTCCGTGTTGTTATTTCGAATCCCAGCCTGTTCAGCAACAAATCCATAAGTTCTGCCGCTGTAAATCCCTGCTCCAGCAGATATGTTACAGGTGGGAACCCACCTACCAGGGGCTCCAGTGCATCTATCACCTCATCCGGCGTATTAGGGAGCAACTGCAGCATAAACCCACCTGCATGCTTTACGCTGCTATCTGTATCAATAAGCACGCCCAAGGAAACTACCGACGGTGTCTGCTGAGAAACTGCGTAATAATACGCAACATCCTCTGCGATTTCTCCTGAGATTAACTCTGTCCTCCCTAAATAGGGTTCCTTGAGACCCAGATCGCGAATTACGGTCAAATATCCCTCCTCTGGACCAACCGCCCATGCCACATCAAAATGCCCATCCTCTCGACTCCTGGTCTCCAGATTAATATTGTCTATATATCCTTTAACCCTTGACTTTGAATCAGCGGTGACCAATACCGTTCCTGCAGGACCACTTCCCTTGAGTATCATGGTCAAGACATCCTTTTCACCCTTGAGTTCCTGCCCGGCCAATGCTGCCGCCGTAAGGAGTCGACCTAGCACCACCGTGGACAAGGGGCTCAGATTATGCTTAACACGGGCCTCCTCCACCAATTGTGTAGAATCTAACGAAAAGAACATAATGTGCCCATTGGCAGCAGTTCCTCTGACTAACATATTTGGATTGTTTTCCATTGCCTAACCTCCAACATGCGGCTTTACCGCAAGGTAAAAAATTCGCTCCTCTTCGAGCGTCGGCTCATGCTGCGTCCTGTTGCCATACATCTTAATGTTGACGAACCCAGCTCTCTCCAGCAACGCCGCTATCTGTTCTGCAGTGTACGCATATTCCCTATGAACCTCATCAACCCTGGCATAACGTCCATCCGCCTCCTTGACAAAAAACGTCAAATCAAAACGGCAGACTTTTCTGTCTGGATCATACTCGTTTTCCCAGAGATAACACTCGTCATCTCCCAAATCATAGTAAAAATTGTTGCCCAGAACCTGGGACAGCTTGTGTTCTGAGTTCATGTCAAAGAGCAGGTGCCCTCCTGGCGCCAATGCATCCCACGCATTGGAAAAAGCATGCAAGAGTGCGTCCTCTGTGGACAGATAGTTCATGCAATCCAGCAAGCTGAGAACCAAGTCGTATTGCCCTCTGTATGGCAATTGTTTGTAGCTGTCAGCGCAAGTCATATCCCCCACAACAACCTTGCTGCCCGGACACTTCTTCTGCGCCATTTCCTGCATTTCCTGGGACAAATCCATACCTGAGACAACGCAGCCCCGCTCCTGCAACAACTTCATCACACTGCCCGTGCCACAACCCAAATCCAGCACCTTGGCCCCCTTAATCGTCGCCAGGGAGTTAATATACTCCACCAGCCCTGGATAGTCCACGTCGTACATCAGGGCATCGTAGACTGAGGCAAACCCTCTGTATGTATCACTCATTTATCATACCTTTTAATACTTCTACCGCCTTGTTCAGCTGGTTATCGCAACCCTCTGGTATTACAGATGGAGAGTACAATTCATACTCAGGATCAATTGCCTCCACCACATCAGGTGTGATGCCATTGCTATGAATCTCGTACCCACCGGGCGTGAAATAGCTGGCTGTCGTCAGCTTGATGGCGGATCCATCGTCATAGGTGTACATTGTCTGTACAATTCCCTTGCCAAATGTGGTTACTCCCACAACCTTGGCCCTGCCACTGTCCTTGAGGACGCCGGTAAACACCTCAGATGCACTGGCGCTATACTCATTTACCAGAACTACCAGCTCGATTCCCTCGTATTTTGGGTTGGACCAGGATTTGTAAACATCTTCCTGGTTGTTGGCATATTTGAGGGTCAGCATAACGTCGTTCTTGGCTACAAGGGTGTCGCACATGTTGAGGGTCTGCTGCAGGTATCCACCGCCGTTGTCTCTCAGGTCAATGACGATTCCCTGGGCTCCAGCCTTGATCAATTCTGACATGGCTTTTTCGAACTGGGTGTCCACTGTGGCGTCAAAGGAGTCAATCTGCAGGTATCCCACATTAGATTCCAACATTTCATAGGTAACATTGTAATTAGTTATCTGTTTTCTCTGCACATCCTTGGCAAATGTCTCCTCTGTAGAGGGACGATAAAATGTTATGTTAACCGTGGTGTCGGGCTCGCCCTTGATCAAGGTTACGATTTCGTTGGTATCGTATCCTGATGTTACGTCCACGTCTCCCACCTTGAGGAACTTGTCGCCCTTCATCATTCCTGCCTTCTCTGCAGGGCTATCGGGGAAAACCTTAAGGATGGTCACCATGTTGTCTGTGCCCATGGTCACTGAAACGCCAATTCCCACGTAACTGCCGTCCATTTCGGCATTGTAGCTCTCCAGCTCCTCCTTTGAAAAATATGTGGTGTATGGATCTCCCAGATAGCTGGCCATGCCACGCAATGCGCCCTCCATCAACTGTTCGTCTGTTGCGTCAAAGTAGAAATACTGCTTAAATACCGCTATCTGCTCTACAAACTTCTCAAGGGCCTCCTCGTCGGAGATTACCTCGGACAGGGATTCGTAATTAAATCCCATCCCATCCTTAATCTTATAGTAGGAGCGGGTAAAAAACCACGTGAGTGTACATGCCAGAACGAGAACCAATGCGTATAGTATTCTCTTGTTGAGGGCCTTTCTCCTGTCAGCCTCTCTGGCCTGGGCCTCTAATTCCATTTGCTCTTCTGAATAATTATAATCCATATCTATTTCCTCATATATTATTTGTTACTTAGGCTGTTTTACATAATTTAACGGATCCTGTGGCGTATTGTTCACCAGTACCTCAAAATGCAGGTGAGGGCCTGTGGACAAACCTGTGCTGCCTACCAAAGCAATGTTCTGTCCCTGGGAAACCTTTTGCCCAGTGGTTACCAACATCTTGGAGCAGTGGGCGTACAGCGTTACCACTCCGCCTCCGTGGCTGATCATGATGCAATACCCGTAGCCGTCCATCCATTGGGCCGCAATAACTGTGCCTGCTGCAGATGCTTTAATGTATGTAGAATCTGCCGCGTTGATGTCAATGCCCTTGTGCAAGCGCCAATCCCCATGTATTGGGTGCAGTCTCATGCCAAAGTACGATGAGATGCCGGGGTAATCGGGGCATGGCCAAATATACTTTTCTGTATAGGCAGGTGTCGTAGGCGTAGGTGTTGGCTTGACTGCAGGGGCTGGGGTGGCCGTGGGTTTAGCCTGTTCCTGTCTGAGAGCCTCCTCTGCATCCTTAATCAGCTGGGCCAATTTGTCGGATTCGGCCAGCATGTCCTCCTCCATCTGCTGCAGTTTCAGGAACATGCTCTCTATACTGCGCAGCTGTTCCTGTGTGCTGTTGTACAGGGCCTCTATCTCCTCCAGGGAGGCCTGGTCATCTGCCTGCTGCAACGTCAGTGCCAACTTGTCCTCGTATAGCAGATTGTGTTTGATCTGCAGTTCCTCCTTAGACTCCTCGAGCCTCCGCAGCAGGTCCACATCCTCCTGTGACACCTGTACGCCAAAGAAAATCATCCTGAGGGACTCCATCAGACTGTCGCAGCCCAATATGGCGTCTATAGAAGATGTGTTTCTGTTCTGGAAATTTACATTGAGTCTGACTGCGGCCTGGTTGTACAACCTGTCGTAGGCCTCTACCGCCTTGTTGTATTCTGTTTGAATCGACTCCATCTCTGCCAGAACGTAGTCTATTTGCTCCTGGGAAAGGTTCAGCTGGCTCTCCGCCTCCTCCAACTGTTGGAGATATTGCTGGGCCTGCTGTATAGCCTCCTGCTTCTCTGCCTCATTTTGCTTCATGAGCCAGTCCACATCCTCCAACCGCTCCCATATTTTGTCGTATTCGTCCTGCATCTGGTCCACATCCGCCAGAGAGATCCAAGCCCCTGCCACAAAACACACCATCAGCACCGGCAAGAAAAACAGAATCATTTTCTTGATTGCTGTCACTTTTACACCTCCAGATACTTGCGCAGGGAAATTTTGCTGCCTGCATATCCCAACAACGCACTGAGCAGGATGTTCAGTGGTGCAGTTATTACCAAAATCCTCCAGAGGGGCAACATCCTGATAAATGTCATGCCTCCACTTTGCAAATTGGCCTGCAACCCGCCGGCCATTGCGCTATAAATAATCGACGACAGCACCAGCGCCAACACCGCTCCGACTACCGACAGCAATATGCTCTCTGCAGAAAATGGCATCTGAATATACTGGTCAGTGGCTCCTATGAGCCTCATAATGCCTATCTCCCTCTTGCGCGTCATGAGGGCAATGCGAATAGTGTTTGAAATCACAAAAGCAGATGTAATGCTTAGGAAAACAGTAATCACGATATTGGCAACATCCAACCCTGTGGCAATGGCAGAAATGGCTCTGGCCGCCTGTCCAGGGAACTGAACGCTCTGCACTCCATCCACCTGCTCCATGGCCTCCACTATGGCCTGTCCCACCGACACATTATCCAGGTCGATGATAAAAGACGGAGAAATAATGCTGCTGTCGTACTGATCCAGCAGATATGCATCCTCTCCCAGATATTCTCTGTACAGCTGGTAATTGTCCTCCTGGCTGCGTTCTGTCACAGACGCCACTCCATCCTGGGCGTATATTGCAGATCCAACTGCGGAGATCTCCTCTGCTGTGGCATCTGGGTAACAAAAAACCTCCACCTGAGCAGACTGCTCCAACTGGGAAACGTTTTGTCGTATTACTAGCGTCACAGAAAATACAAGATTCATTATAAGCAAGGACACCATAACGATGCCCACTGACATAATGGCTGAAAGACCGTTCTTCCTGATGTTGCGGAATCCCTCTGACAGGGCGTATGACAATTGCTTAATCCACATGGGAATCTACCTCCCCCTGGGGATATCCCCCGTCATGGCTGTCCCTGATCAAGCTGCCTCTCTCCATAGAAAGAACTCTCTTGTGCAACTTGTTTACCAGGTCTCTGGCATGAGTAATCATAAGTACAGTGGTGCCAGTCTCATTGATATCTGTGAACAACTCCATTATCTGATCTGCAATCTCAGGATCCAGGTTGCCTGTGGGCTCATCTGCCAGCAAAATCTTGGGGTTGTTGGCTACGGCGCGGGCTATGGCCACCCTCTGCTGCTCTCCACCGGACAACTGGCCTGGATAGGCCTTGGCCTTGGACGTGAGCCCTGTCAAAAACAGCACATCAGGAACCCTCCTCCTGATCTCGGAGGGGGTTGCACCTACCACACGCATGGCGAAGGCAACGTTCTCGTACACCGTGCGATCCATCAGCAGCTTAAAATCCTGGAAAACAACGCCATATTCACGGCGCAAAAATGGAATCTGGTCGTGTTCCAGCTGGGTGATATCCTCACCAAAAACTGAAATACGACCGGATGTCACGTTTATCTCCCTCAGGAGAAGCTTAATCATTGTTGACTTGCCTGAGCCACTGGCCCCGGTAATGAAAACAAACTCGCCGGGATCCACCGAAAAGGATACATTCTCCAAGGCATCTACGCCGTTGGTGTAGGTCTTGCATACCTGTTCGAAGGAGATGGCTGGTTGAATCATAGTTTGCTGTCCTTTTTATTTGCAAGGTATTTCTTAAGCAGTATTGCAATATAGAATACTACGGAGTGGTCAAAGTTGGTAAGATCCAGGCCTGTGTTGCGCATAATCTTCTCAAGTCTGTAAACCAATGTGTTTCTGTGAATATACAGCTGTCTTGCGGCCTCAGAAACGTTGAGGTTATTCTCAAAGAACTTGAGAATAGTGGTCATTGTCTCCTCGTCCAGATTCTCCAGGGAGTTATCTCTGAAAATCTCGTTGATGAACAGCTCACAGGCTGTAATGGGCAGCTGATATACCAGACGGCCAATGCCCAGCTTGGAGTACATGTAAATCTTCTTGTCTTCCTCGAATATCTCTCCGATGACGATGGCCTCCTGAGCCTGCTTAAAGGAGCGAGTCAGTTCCTTGATAGAGGCTGCTCTGCCACCTACGCCGATTTTGGCAGGAATCATGGTCTCTGTGAAGAGGTTGTCTCTGATAACCTGAGTCATTTGCTCGATCTGCTCATCTGTCTCGTTGTGGGTCAATGTATGGATCAGCGCGATATTGCCCTCGTCAATGACGATAACTGCGCAGGTATCTGTGTCGGGGAACATGTGATGCAGAACATCGTAAACCGGAATCTCCTTCTCCCTCTCGGTGCGGATAAGCATGGCCACTCTAGGTTGATCCACATCCACGCCCAACTCTCTGGACCTGAGCATCATGTCTGCAGGCAGAATGTTGTTGAGCAGAACGTTCTTAAGAAAACGGCTCTTGTCAAACTTCTCATCGTATAGATTCTTAATCTCATATGCGCTGATGAGCAACATATGCAATGCGACGTTGTACTGGTCGCCTACGCCCTTAATGTATCCTAAAAACTCTGGCCTGAGGCGATTGCCCACATTGATATACGTGTCGGAGTCCAAAACGTATGTCTCCTGACGTGCAGCCAGGACCTCGTCGTACTCCTCCAAGTATGTGCCTACGTGTCTGTCATTGTTGGAAGCAACAATGACTCCGTCGCTATTGACGATACCGAACTCCTTGTCGATAACCATCTTTGCCTGATTGATCAATGTCTGAAACACCTTCTGCGTCATGTTCGTTTTCCTCCGGCTACGTCTGGGATGAGCTAACATCCCGTCCAAAATATCCTACGACTCATTTTTGTCGTCGATTACGCGTACAGTATAACATAAATTATACTGGTTGTGCAAATTGCACAAAGCTCGCCGTTTTGTGTTCAAAAAATGGCCTTTTGTTGCATTTTCTTGAATTTTTTCACATTTTTTTGCTCTTTTCACAAGATTATGCAAATCTAACAAAACTAGAGAGTTTATTTCATGACAGTTTACCGATGAATATCTCTGTAAGTTTTGCTATCATGGTTACAGTTTTATTGATGGAGGTAACACTCATGGCAAGTGTACAACTTATTAACGTATACAAGAGATATGCAGGCAACGTTCTTGCTGTTAAGGACTTCAACCTCAATATCGCAGATAAGGAATTTGTTATTTTCGTAGGACCTTCCGGTTGCGGAAAGTCAACTACTCTCAGAATGATCGCTGGTTTGGAAGAGATTTCCGAGGGCGAGGTTAAGATTGGCGACAGAGTTGTTAATGATATCGCACCCAAGGACAGAGATATCGCAATGGTATTCCAGAACTACGCTCTGTATCCTCACATGACAGTATTCGACAACATGGCCTTTGGTCTTAAGCTTCGTAAGACTCCCAAGGATGAGATTAAGAGACGTGTTGAGGAGGCAGCTCGCATCCTCGGCATCGAGCACTTGCTGAACAGAAAGCCTATGGCTCTGTCCGGAGGTCAGAGACAGAGAGTTGCTCTTTGACGTGCTATCGTTCGTGAGCCTAAGGTATTCTTGATGGATGAGCCTCTCTCTAACTTGGACGCTAAGCTCCGTGTTCAGATGAGAACTGAGATTACTAAGCTTCACCAGAAGTTGCAGACAACATTCATCTACGTTACTCACGACCAGACAGAGGCTATGACAATGGGTACTCGTATCGTAGTTATGAAGGACGGTATCATCCAGCAGGTTGAGAGTCCCGTAGTACTTTACAACAGACCCGACAACCTGTTCGTTGCAGGATTCATCGGCAGCCCTCAGATGAACTTCATCGTTGCTCGTATTGAGAAGGACGACGAGGGTCGCGTAGTTGCTGAGTTCGGTAAGAGAACACAGATCGTTCTCCCCGAGGACAAGGTAGAGGCTATCAAGGCTGGCGGCTACATGGGTAAGGAAGTTTACATCGGTATTCGTCCTGAGAACATTTCCGATCAGGCTGAGATCATCGACGCCAATCCCCTTGGAACAGTTAACGCCAAGGTTGAGGTTGTTGAGAGACTTGGTGCAGAGACACTGCTTTACCTCATCATTGACGGCAACAGCGTAACAGCTAAGGTACATCCTAGCTCCAAGGCTCGTCCAGAGGACAACATCACAGTTGCGTTCGATATTAAGAAAATGCACATCTTCGACAAAGAAACAGAGGTTACAATTTGCCACTAAGCAAATTTTCAGATCAGTAGCATTTTTAAAGGGAACAAATACAGATAGAGAGGACTCAGAAATGAGTCCTCTTTTATTATTGTCACAATCTGCCGGATATGCATAGTTTAAAGCAGACACATACTGCGCCTCGTGGCGCGAGGTAAGATGAAGGAAGATTTTGTTGTTATCCTGGGCATATTTTTACCCTGGATTGGAACCATCCTGGGATCAGCCATGGCGCTTTTTCTCAAGAGCTCCCTAAACCATATTCTCAACAAGACCCTGTCAGGCTTTGCCGCTGGTGTTATGATTGCTGCATCCGTTTGGTCTCTGCTGTTGCCAGCACTGGAAATGGCAGAAGAGGCCGGAGTGGTGCCCAGTATCCCGGCGGTTACAGGATTCCTGGCCGGAGCTCTATTCCTGCTGGTATTAGACGTGCTGATCCGCAAACTGGAGCGACGCTATTGTTTGTCGGACGGCAGGCCTCAGGCCAGTAAGAACAACATGGTTATGCTGGCTGTGACCCTGCACAATCTGCCAGAAGGAATGGCTGTTGGCGTAACTCTGGCAGGGCTGATTCGCGGGGATGCCGTCACCACAGCTGCGGCCATGTCTCTTGTCATCGGCATATCTGTGCAAAACTTCCCGGAGGGGGCTATTATTTCAATGCCATTAGCTGCTGCGGGAAAGGGCAAATGGCGAGGTTTCCTGATGGGCGTTTTGTCAGGGATCGTAGAACCCATAGGGGCTGTGGTCACTTTGGTGCTGACTTGGCTGATTGCACCTGCTCTGCCCTACATATTGGCATTTGCCGCAGGCGCCATGATCTACGTGGTCGCCGAGGAACTAATCCCTCAGGCTCAGGCCAGGCCCCATTCGTATATGGGAACCGTAGGCGTAACCCTTGGGTTTGCTGCTATGATGTTGCTGGACACCCTGCTGGGGTAAATCGCGACATGCCACGGCTCATTTAAAAGAAATTCCACCTCCTAGCAACAGGGGTGGACCTTTCTTTTGCAATCTGATTATAAAAATATAAAATTAGGGTGTTGCATTCAAAAAAATGCTGTGCTATAATGACCAAGCTGTCGCGAGATGGCTACAATTTATGGGGGTTTAGCTCACCTGGTAGAGCGCCTGCTTTGCACGCAGGAGGTAAGGGGTTCGATTCCCCTAATCTCCACCAAAAGCACTTGTGAAAACGAGTGCTTTTTTATTTTCTTAATATTCTCATGTTAGGTTCAGCTAATAACTAAGAGTTAAGAGATAACAAAGTTGGCAAGTGTAGAATTAGTCAACTTCCAACTTTTCACTAACCAACTTTATTCACTCTTCACTCTTATCTCTTAACTGAACTTTTCACTCTTCACTCTTATCTCTTAACTGAACTTTTCACTCTTCACTTTTCACTTTTAACTTAGCATTTCTCCATTGCTCTCGATTACCTTCTTATACCAGTGTCCGGAGTCTTTGACCACGCGTCTCTGAGTGGGGTAATCCACATAAACCAGGCCGAATCTGCGTCCATATCCCCAGGCCCATTCGTAGTTATCCATAAATGACCAGTACAAATAGCCCATCATAGGATAGCCCTCCTCCACAGCTCTCTTGGCCGTCAGCAGGTATCTATGCATAAAGTCTATTCTCTGTGGATCGTGAACTGCTCCATCCAACATGATCCAGTCTGTATTTGCCATGCCGTTCTCCGTAATGAGAATGGACTTTCCATACCTTTCGCTGAGAAACCTGACCGTCCAGTACAGGGCGTTGGGTGTCACTCCCCAGTCCATTGTAGTCAAAGGAGATCCTACCCAGGCATTGGATGAATAGTTGCTGCCATCCACATGCATTCCTGCGGCCTGATACACATTGTAGCCCAGGAAATCCAGGGGCTGATTAAGTTCTGCCAACTCCTCTTCCGTGAACACAGGACATCCCTGGCAGGGAGGCGCATTCTTACCCAACAAAACAGGGTCACACCACCAACTTACCGTAAAGCTATGACCTGTGGCAAATGTTGCCTGCCTGGCCTTTTCGATGCCCTCCGGGGTCTCCTCTGCAGGTTCAAATATGGTTCCTGTAGGTGCATATCCCACCAAGGGCGGTTGCTTAGCATATTGGCGAATTGTCTTTACTGCTCTGGCGTGGGCAAACAGCACATTCCTTGTGAGTCCTGGCAATGCCAGTGGGTCGTTATAGAAGGGCGCATGCTCCCCTCCCACATAGCTGATGCCGATAAAGCACTGAGGCTCGTTAAACGTGAGCCAGTATTTAACATCTTCTGACAGGGCCTCCACGACAACCCTCGTATATTCGGCGAACCAGTCCACTATCTCAGGATTGTTCCATCCACCCTTGATGTGCAGTGCGTAGGGCAAGTCCCAGTGATACAGAGTTACAATTGGTTCTATTCCGGCAGCCTTAAGTTCGGCGGTCAAATTTTTGTAAAACTGCAAGCCCTCTTGGTTTACCGGGCCTGTTCCCTCTGGAATGACCCTGGGCCAACTAATGGAAAAGCGGTACGCCTTGAGGCCCATTTCCTTCATCAAGGCCACGTCCTCTTTGTAGTGGTGGTAATGGTCGCAGGCCTCGTGAGGATGCTCGTTGTTGCGCGTATGTCCGGGGTACAGCACGTCCCAAATACTAGGCCCCTTGCCGTCCTGATCCCAGGCACCCTCAATCTGAGCAGAAGCAGTGGCTGCTCCCCACAAAAAATCCTTAGAAAAGCTCATGTTTCCTCCTCGTTTTCTATGTCTATATCCAAAATATACTTTTCCCTGCATCCTCCGTCAACACGCTATTGCGTTTTTATATATATAAGAATAAAATTAACTCTACTTTACAGTAAATTTGGGGGATCGCCCCGTAAAATAAGAGGTATATATGTCAGACAACAATTTGCACAATGCTATTAATAATTTGGACGACCAGCTGCTGGAGTTGTTCCTGCAGAGGCTGTCCCTGTCTGCCGGCAATGCAGACTCCACCGTTGAGACCAAGGCCCGCAACCGCGAGATTTTGAGGCGCGTTTGTGAGCAGTCCGGAGATATGGAGAGATATGTATATCGATTTTTTGAGAACATGCTGGAACTGACCGACATTCGCGAGTCTGAGCTGACCTCTGGTCACTCTGAGCTCCGTGGCAAGTTGGAGGGTTCCCTTAGCAACGCTGGCAAGGTCTTCCCCCAGTCTGCTGTCATCGCCTGCCAGGGCGTAGAGGGTGGCAACAGCCAGGCCGCCTGTGACCAGCTGTTCCCCAGAGGCCACATTATGTATGTCAAGACCTTCGATGCAGTTTTCTCTGCAGTTGAGTCAGGCCTTTGCCAGTATGGCGTAGTACCCATCGAAAACAGCACTAACGGTTCTGTCCGTGCTGTATACGAGCTCCTGCAGCAGAAGAATTGCTCTATCGTTCGCAGCACCAGACTCTGCATTCGTCACCAGCTGTTGGTCAAGCCCGGCACTAAGCTAAGCGACATTACCGAGGTTTATTCCCATGAGCAGGCTCTGGGACAGTGCTCCGCATATTTGTCCAAGCTCCCCGGCGTAACGCTGCATTCATGTGCCAACACAGCTGTTGCTGCTAAGATAGTGGCCGACTGCCCCGACAACCATATTGCCGCCATTTGTGCCCCTGTTTGCGCTGACCTGTATCACCTGGAAACACTGGCCTCAGATATTCAGAATAACGACAACAATTACACACGCTTTATTTGCATTTCCAAGCGCCCCGAGATCTACCCCGGCAGCAACAAGATCAGCCTTGTTCTGGCCCTGGATAACAAGCCCGGCGCCCTGCATGACACCCTTTCCCTTTTCTCCAACCTGGGTATCAACATGACCAAGCTGGAGAGCTGCCCCATTTCCGGCAGGAACTTTGAGTTCATCTTCCTGGTGGACCTGGACGCATCCGTAGAGGACCCTTGTGTTATCCCCATGTTGGAGCAGCTGCAGCGCACATGCAGGAGTTTCCACTTCCTGGGCAATTATTCTGAGGTATAACCCATTTCCACTAACGGAGGAACTATGAAAGCATACGAGAGATTTTTAAAATATGTATCTTTTCCAACCATGTCCGACGAGACAAGCACCACCTGCCCCTCCACTGCCAAGCAGCTGGAGTTAGGCAAATATCTGGTTGCTGAGCTGCAGGAGCTGGGCCTTACAGAGGTGACTCTGGATGCCAACGGCTATCTGTACGCCACTTTGGAGGCCAACTGTGACACAGATGCCCCCACCATCGGTCTCATCGCCCACATGGACACCTCCGACGAGGCAGCTGACTACCCCATCCACACATCCATTGTGGAGTATTTTGGCGAGGACATCCTGCTCAACGAGGACAGGGGCATCTATCTCAGGGAGAAGGACTACCCCTGCCTGTCCAAGTACGTGGGCAACCACCTTATTGTTACCGACGGCACCACACTGCTAGGAGCGGACGACAAGGCCGGCATTGCCGCAATTATCACTGCTATTGAGAACATCATTAGATCCGGCAAGCCTCACGGCAAGGTGCGCATCGGCTTTACCCCCGACGAGGAGATTGGCAGAGGTGCAGACCTTTTCGATGTGCAGGGGTTTGGCTGCCAGTATGCCTACACCGTAGACGGCGGAGCAGTGGGCGAGCTGGAATACGAGAACTTTAACGGTGCTTCTGCGGTGGCAGAATTCGCCGGCGTTTCTATTCACCCCGGTTCTGCCAAGGACAAGATGATTAACGCCGCATTGGTTGCCACAGAGTTTGCCTCCATGTTGCCAGCTGACCAGACACCCTCTACCACAGAGGGCTATCAGGGATTCTTCCACCTCACCGGCATTAGCGGAGCCACCGAGCACGCCAAGGCATCATACATTATCCGAGATCATCATATGGATAAATTCCAGGCCAAAAAGGCACTGTTTGCAGAGTGCGCCAACAAGATTAACGCAAAGTATGGCCCCGGCACCTGCAAGGTGACAATCGCCGACTCCTATTACAACATGAGAGAGAAGATTGCCGACCACATGTACATTATTGATCGCGCTGTGGAGGCCATGGAGCAGGCCGGCATCACTCCCCTGATCCAGCCCATCCGCGGAGGCACCGACGGCGCACGCCTTTCTTACGAGGGTCTGCCTTGCCCCAACCTGTTTACAGGCGGCGAGAACTTCCACTCACGCTTTGAATTTTTGCCCATCGAGTCCCTGGACAAGGCCTGTCAGGTGGTTGAAAACATCGTACTGAATTTGGTAAAGTAATTGGTGAACAGGAGGTGTTCCCTATGTGCTTGACTGAGCTTTTACAATTTTTAGAGAGTCTTCCCAATGAGCGCACTCGCCAATATGAGCTGGGTGCCACCAAGTTTGTCATGTCCAACGGCTCCTCCGAGCTGGAGCGACTACTGCTGGAGGTTGTGGATGGCATTTACCCCGGCGACACATGCTACAACGCATTCTATTGTCTCAACATCTACTACCGCCACGTCAAGGATTACCAAAAGCTCAGTGACCTCATTGAGGCCAACGCCATACGCTTTGAACTGCATATTACTTTTGACCATCTGCGCGCGCTGTTTTACATTGAGAGCGATGGTTTCTACAGTTATTCTGAGCTGCTGAGAACCACCTACAAAGATTCCTGCCTGTTTAGCGACAACGCTGGCTTTGTCCACCTGTTTGCCGATGTGTTTGCATCTGTTTGCGAAAAAGGCGGACTGTCTGCTGATAACACCGTGGCAGATGATTGGTACGACAAGGCTTTGGATGCAGTAAACCGGGCCATCGACCTGGACCCCTCTTACGCCAAGTACTACTGTACTAAGGCTCGCATACTGAGTTTCAGGCACAATTATTCTCAGGCCCTGGACAACATCAATCAGGCCATCAGCTATGAGAACTCCTCCCGCTCCGACTATGCGCTACGCATTGCAACATACTTGTACCACAAGGCCATGATCGCATCATCGGCCAAGTTCCATCAGCTACAGGAGCGCCTGCAGCAGTTGGAGTCTTTGCTTCCTCAGGTTCAGATCGCACAGGAGCCGGAGTCAACGGATTTGATTCCCTACAACGGCACCGACCCGTACCTCTTTGTCAGCTACGCCCATGATGACAAGGCCGCTGTCTTTAGCCTTTTGCAAAAGCTATCTGACCGTGGTGTGCGCCTATGGTTCGACAAAAAGGGCATACCCAGCGCAGTAGAGTTCACAGAATATATAGCACAGCGCATTATTGATTGCTCCAAGGTGCTGTTCTTTATCTCCCCCACCTCGGTTAACAGGGATTACGTCCGTATGGAGATTTCGCACGCCATCAAGCACGGCAAGACCCCCATTTGCGTATTCCTGGAGGAGACTACTCTCAGCCCCGGTATGAGCATGCAACTGGACAGATATCAGCATGTGTTCAAGTATGATATGACAGATATAGACACTATTAAGGAGATAATGAGCGGATTGGACCAAGAGGTTCAGCGCCGTCAGACTAACAGATGATTAAGGTTTTGCAACTCCTCAGCCATTCTGGCGACGGGATTAAAAACGAAGACAAGATTTGGCACGGTCCCCAGGATGTTTTGGTTCTGGACGGCTCCACCAGCCTATCTCCCTCTAGCCTGGATGCAACCTGGTTCGTGGACAGGTTTAGCCGCCTGTATGCAGAGGCCATCACCGCCACCGGGGATATTTGCCACGCCATCAACAGGACTCTGGAGGTGCTGTTTGACGAGTTCAAGGAGGCTGTCAAGGACGACGCCACTGTGGCCCCAAAGTTTTTCCCTTCTGCATCGGGACTTTTCTTCCACACAGATGGAGCCAATTTGCAGATTGTGACCATCGGCGACTGCTGCGCCAACATCTATTTTAAGGATCAGGCCCTACCATTGTGCGTATATGATCCGGAGGTCTCTGTCTATGACCAGCGCGTTTTCTCCGCCATGGAGACCATGCGTCAATCCACAGGCAAGAGTATCAGCGAATTGGTGCAAGCACCCGAGATTCGATCCATGCTGGCACTACACCGCAGCAACATGAACACCCCCTCTGGATATCGCATTTTGTCCTTTGGCATGACTCCATGTCTGCCCGACAGCGTAATCACCCTGCCTACGGAGAACATCCACCACATTGTGGCCTTTACCGACGGATTTGACCTGGTGGATCATCTGCTGGAGGATATGGATTATCCGCTATCCCAGGCCTGCGATGAGTTGCGCCGGGCTGAGGAACAGGACAACCTGCTCAACGAAAATGTGCGCTTTAAGGTTCACGACGATGCCAGTGCCATTGTCTTTGAGGTGTAGCCAGAACAACATTGTGAAAAACGATACAAATACGCCCCTAATTCTAAAAGCAGAATTGGGGGCGTTTGTTTATCTTTTTGCAGTATACGGATTAGTGTTGCGCAACCTCTTCCAGGCTGTCGCTGATTGCTGAGAGGCATGTATAAAACCTGATTCTCTCCTCCTCTGTCATCCTGCTGCTAATCTCGCTGAGGACTCCATCTATTTTGTCGGATATCTTTTTGCCCACTAGGACACCCTTTTCTGTCAAAACCAGGGGACTCTTGTACCTCTTTACACCTTTAGGCCCTCGTGCCAGATATCCATTGAGTTCCAGGGTCTCCAGGGAACGAGAAATCGTGGCCTTGTCCTCCTCGCACCTCTCGCACAAGTCGGTAGCTGTCAAGCCATCAGACTTGTACAGATAATAGAGACATGAGACCTGTGGGCTCTTAAGGTCATACTCCGCCATCTCCTGATTCTTAATCCTGCGAATATTCCTGCTAATCCTGTTGATTAGCACTGTAAATGTCTCAAATCTCTCTTCCATAGCCTCTCCACATAGGTTTTGCCGGTGACGTGGATAAACATAGCACAAACTTGTTGAAATTTCAACAAGTTTG
>JAZNEA010000092.1:0-24411 GCA_045588325.1 Clostridia bacterium | reverse complement strand
ACTGGATATAGCCAGAGAGCTGCATACACCGAGCTGATTAAGGCAGGCCTTAAGGTTGGTTCAGTAGGACCTGATATGAGCGATTATGTGGACTATACTGCGGTTGTAGATTACACAACTCCTGCTGCGGGAGAGACCGTAGATGCGGGAACATCCGTAGATATCTACCTTAAGCTCATTAAGAATGAGGACACAAACGACGTGACACAGGAAATAACCCAGGGAGGCACAGATGAGACACCTGACATGCCAACTCCGGATTATACCAAGTACCTTAAGCAGAGCAGGACGTACAACATTGTTTATGCAGGATCCTACGCCCCAGCAGCTGGCATCAACGTCAAAGTTGTAGCAGTAGTAAAGGGTGATTCCACAGAGTACCTGATCTCTGATGAGAACTACAGATACAGTCAGTTCCCATTTGATTTGACAGTGGAGCTGCCATTCACTTTGGACGACGAGACATTTGTTACCATTTATCTGGATGGTGAGCACTATGCTGACTTTGGAGAGACATACGACAAGGAGATTCCAAATTGTATCGGCAGACCCGTTGCTGAAATTGTGGATCTGTTGCAGAAACTCGGAGCCACAGTAGAATACAGCTATGACTATAGCAATTCATATGATGTGGACACCGTAATAGCTGTAACGCCCGGTGTCGGCACTCCTGTTAACCAGGGAGACACAGTAACAATAACCATTAGTTTGGGCAAGAAGATTACTGTTCCCAATCTCACAGGCATGACATATGACCAGGCAGTTAAGGCCATCACTGAGGCAGGCCTTACTTTGGGTACTGTTTCTAAGCTGACAGAGGGAGCATTCTACACAAGTGTAGTATCCCAGAGCCCTGCAGGAGATTCTGGCGTTGCAGCCGGTGCCCCTGTAAACCTGGTATTCAATGCCATTAACACAACTACCTTGGTTACTGACTTTTATTTGGAGCAGCCCAGTGGAGCACTTACAACAGAGACAATAACGGTCCAGGTGAGCGTTGTGACTGCAGACGGCGTAATCTCTCAGGAGATACATAGCGCTAAGATGATGGCATACACCATGAACAGCAACTTGACCTTGGATGTGCCTGTAACTACAGGAGATTCTGTGGTTTACATCTACTATAACGGAGTTCTACAGAAGACACATACCGTTTCGTATACACCACCAGAGCCAACAGAGGACGTGCCCCCACCAGTAGAGGATACACAGGGCGGTGAGCAGACAGAGGACGTGGTTCTTCCTGAGGAGACTACAGAGGACGTTGTTTTACCAGAGAACACCCAGGATCCTCAGTCACAGGTAGAGGGAGTAGAATAATCCCCATGGCGAATATGGCTGAAATCACAGGTATAATCGAAAAGGGCGTTGGCGGCATATACCAGGTAAACACAGGTTCTTGTGTGCTGGAGTGTAAGGCCAGAGGCAGTTTCCGAAAGGAACGCATCTCGCCACTGCCTGGCGATCGGGTCAGGATATCCGTCGAAAAGCAGGGCCTTAGCGTAATTGAGGAGATTTTGCCACGCCGCAATGCATTGTATAGGCCAGCTGCAGCCAACATAGACGCCCTGCTGATTGTCATGGCGTCTGATCATCCGGAGCCAGACATGTATCTGCTGGACAAGTTGTTGGTGTTGGCAGAGATCAAGGGCATCAGGCCTATTATTTTGATTAACAAGACAGATTTGGACGATGGCAGGCATCTGGAGCGGGTCAAGTCATGTTACGAGAGAATTGGCTACAGGGTGGTGGGTATTTCTGCTACACAGGAGCCAGAAAAGAGCAAGGCGGCGTTGGCCAGAGCCCTGTCAGATTGCGGAACTACGGTTCTCACAGGACAATCAGGCGTGGGCAAGTCCACGGTTGTCAACCTGATTTTGGGCCAAGAGCATATGCTGAGGGGGGATTTGTCCTCCAAGATTCAAAAGGGAAAGAACACCACACGCCACGCAGAACTTGTAATGACAGACGCCGGTCATTACATTGTAGACACCCCAGGATTTACTAATTTTGTCAATGAGGGCGTATTCAGATACGAACTTAAGGACTATTACCCGGAGTTCAGGGAATGCAGCCACAATTGTCGTTTCTCGGACTGTCGTCACGAGGCAGAGCCGGATTGTTGTGTCAAAGAGCGAGTTCAATCTGGAGAAATAGACAGAGAGCGTTATGAGAGATATTTGGATCTGACCCAGTCTCTTAAAAAAAGCAAATGGAGTGAGTAAAATGAGAGATACCATAGTTGCACCATCTATATTGTCTGCAGATTTTTCTAAGCTGGGCCAGGAGATAGCCAGCCTTAGAGATGCAGGTTGCAAGAGAATTCACGTCGATGTAATGGATGGACAGTTTGTACCAAATATTTCATTTGGTGCACCTGTTGTAAAGCAGGTTCGTAAGATGTTCCCTGACATGATTTTTGATGCACACCTCATGATTATTGACCCCATTAAATACGTGGAAGATTTTGCGAAAATTGGATGCGATATTATCATCGTACATATAGAGTCTCTGTCTGGAGGCAGGGAATGCCTGGAGAAGATTCATTCCCTGGGATGCAAGGCAGGAATCTCAATTAAACCCAAGACCCCCGCAGAGGCAATTTTGCCCCTGGTAGACCTGTTGGATGAGGTGCTGGTCATGTCTGTAGAGCCAGGATTTGGCGGACAGTCATACATCGAGGGCAGTGAGGATAAAATTGCCCAGGTAAGAAGGATTTTGGACGAGAACGGCAAACAGGATGCTATTGTTTCGGTAGACGGTGGCATCAACGACGAAACAGGCCTGCTGTGCAAAAATGCAGGATGCGAGGTTCTGGTTGCAGGATCGTGGATCTTTGGAACCGAGAACAGAGCAGAGAGATTGGGAAAGTTTAGTTCAGTGAAAAGTGAAGAGTGAAGAGTGAATAAAGTGGGCTAGTTATGAGTTAACAGCTAACCAACTTTGTTATCTCTTAACTCTTATCTATTATCTAAAAAATTATGGCTTTCGATGGAATTACAGCAAGATGTACCTATTACGACCTGGAAACACGGTTGCTGGGCGCCAGGGTGGACAAGATTCATATGCCTTCGCCGGAGGAGGTTCTGCTTCACATGCGTTCCTTGGGCAAATCCTGCTGCCTTCTGCTAAACATAAATACAGCTAACTGCAGAGTTCAATTAACGGAAAACAAGGCGGAGAATCCTAAGTCCCCCCTTAATTTTTGCATGGTTTTGCGCAAATATCTTGGAGGAGGTAGGTTGATTAATATTCGAACCAGGCCGTATGACCGAGTTTTCCTGTTCGATTTTGAGACCACCACCGAAATGGGAGACAAGGTGGTTCGTAGTTTGGCCGCGGAAATTATGGGCAAGCATTCAAATATTGTCCTGATCAGCGAGGGCGGCACCTGTATTGATGCCATAAAGCACGTGGATTCCTCAGTAAACACATATAGAGAGGTTCTGCCCATGCGCCGTTATGAGATGCCGCCGGAGCAGGACAAGATTAGCCCTGAGCAAATGAATGTGGATGCGCTGCAGTTTGACGGAAACACCAGTTTGCGCAATTTGCTTATCGGCACATTCATGGGAATTTCACCCCTTATTGCCAACGAAATTGCCTTTAGGGCAGGGGTGCCCTCTGGAGTAACCTCGTTGTCGGACGAGGAGAGAGCACGCTTACAGGACGTTCTTGTGGCTATGTCCAGCCAACTGTCCCAGAGGGAGTTCACTCCATGCCTCGTGAGGGGAGAGACCGTCCGCAAGACAGTTGTGGAGTACTCAGCAATAACACTGACTCAATATGGTGATTCGGTGCAGCATACAACGGACCTTAGATCTGCAGTTGACGCATATTACAAGGACAAGGATATTAAGGATCGCCTTAGTAGTGTCAGGGGAGGATGCGCCAGGCAGGTAAGGCAGGCCATCACCAGATGCAATAACAAGATTAAGATACAGGAGACGGCCATTTCGCAGTCTGCGGATATGGACAACCTTAAGTTGAACGGGGATTTGATCACTGCATCCATGTATATGATCAAGGGCGGCGAGAGCGAGGTGCTTTTGCCCAACTACTATGGAGCTGTGGGAGAAGACGGCATGCCTGAGATGGTGAAGGTAAAGCTGGATCCAACCATGTCACCCCAGAAAAACGCGCAGAATTATTACAAGAGATACAATAAGGCCAAGAGAACTATGACCACCGCATCCCAGCAGCTGATCAATTCGGAGGCGGAGTTGGATTATTTGGAGCAGACGCTGTACATGTTGGATCAGTGTGAGTCCATGAATGATGTACTGACCATTCGCGAGGAATTGGTGGAAGAGGGGTATATCAGGAACAAGCGCAAGGTCCCTGCGAAAAAGAACCCCAAACAGGCGAATGCGCCTCAGTTGTGCGAGTATATGGGGTACGAGATATTGATTGGCAGGAATAGTTCAGCCAACCACCATCTTACATTGCACCTGGCGTCATCCAATGATATGTGGTTCCATGCGAAGAATGTTCCGGGGTCTCACGTTGTCGTCCGCAAGCAGCAGGGAGAGATACCTGATGAGGTGCTAATAAGGGCTGCAGAGATTGCTGCATACTATAGCAAGGCAGCTGATTCGGGCAAGGTGTCCGTGGACTACACAAAAATTAAGAATGTGCATAGGCATAAGAGTGGACGACCAGGTATGGTGAATTATGATAATTACTATACATTGGTGGTGACACCGGGGAGCGAAGTGAAGAGTGAAAAGGGCAGTTAAGAGTTAAGAGTGAAGAGTGAAGAAAGTTGGATAGTTAAGAGTGAAAAGTGGGGCTTCGCTAGTTAAGAACTAAGAGATAAGAGTGAAGAAAGTTGGATAGTTAAAAGTTAAAAGTGAAGATAAGAGATAAGAGAAAAAGGATTGAGCGGTTCTCTCTGCATTCTTAGCGGAGAATTAGTAGCACGACCGATTTGTGTTAAAATGGGGCTAACAGAAAGCCTCCCTCCGAGAGGGAGAGGGACCGCGCTAGCGGTGGAAGGAGCCTGCGTCACTTTAGGTTTGAATAAAACTTATTGTCTCGCACTCTCCCTCAGACACCTTCGGTGACAGCTCCCTCCCGGAGGGATCCTCAGGACACGTGCAACCTTAGGGGTATGGGCTTTGCCCGAAGCCTTTGTAATACAAAGGCGAAACTTGCGATAAAAGAGGTATCAAATGATTTTACTAACTTCAAATGGTTTATCAAGTAATGAATTAATGGGCAGAGTAAAAACATACATCAAAGCAGGTAAGGCTGCTCTTGTTGTTACTGCTGATAACGAATATAAAGAAAAAAACTATCATGTTGAAAGATTAACAAACGAATTAAGAATGCTTGGGCTGTCTGTTGAATGCTTTGACTTTGACAATCAATTACCAACAGAGCTTATGCAATATGACGTGGTAGAATTAATAGGAGGCAATCCGTACTATCTATTGAACTCAATACAAAAAAATTGTTTTTTTGATGTGTTAAAATACTTCGCACAAAATAGGTATTTGATAGGATGTAGTGCAGGCGCACTGGTTCTTACACCTTCTCTTGATTTGATAGATCTTTACTCTCCCGAGATGAACATTGTAGGACTAAAAGATTTATCTGCGTGCAATTTTACAGATATTTGCATACTTCCGCATTACAGCAAATTCTTAAAGAAATACACAGGTTTTGAGGAAAAATGTGCTCAATATGAACATACACTTAATCGTGAAGTAATTCGATTAAATGACGGACAAGGTGTGATTATAAACGAAAGTAACATAGATATTATAAAATAACGTAAGCCCCGACAGACATAAAAAATCTGTCGGGGTTACATATTTGTTTACAGCAGGGCAATTATTAATCAACTGACTATAAATTCTCCGCTAATTTTGCCCACCTTTGCTTCAATCCTTTTTTGTTGCAGTTTACTAATAAACTATGATTACTGTGCTGTTCAGCGTAGCCCACTCGCTGAGGAATTTGACGTAACTGGTGTAGCTGTTTACGCACTTGTGGGAGGTGGGAATAACACCAATGTATGAACCGTATTCTATGGGCGCAGGCTTGGTGTAGGAACCATCTGGCTTGTAGATAAAGTTGGTAGGCACGCCGTGAACATATGTGCCGCCGCTAAATCTGAGGGCATATTGTGCATAACCCTGGAAACGTGTGTTGTCACCATCAAAGTAGAACAACATTGTGTTCTCTATGGCCAACAACTTGAACCAGCCTCTCTCAGTTGGGAGTTTGTAGGGAGCGTCTGCACCTGTGGCACAGTAGCTGACACCTAACAGTTCCCATGAGCCATTCTTGTACTCGATGGCGGCCTGGTTTTGGTTCTCCAGGTCGATCAGGATATATTTGGTGGCGGTGGTCGATGTTTCGACTATGTACTTGTTCTGGACAAAGTAAGTGCCACCAAATTTGGGGTGAGACACAGCTGTAAAGCCATTGCCCGCATCGTATAGATAAATTAAGAACTCACCATCCTGGAAATAGCGGAAGTCAGCGCTGGTACTAGGCTTGTAATATCCTGCTGCGCACTGGGTGTAATATACGCCGAATGCATCGTATACGGAACCGTTGTGCTTAGGTGCCCAACCATTAACGTTGCGGTAGTTGTTGATGCGAACCAAAGTCTTGCCGGATACAGCCTTCTTAAATGCGCTTACCTGATAGTGCATCTCATCGTAGTTGATGGTTCTCTGCAGTACGTCAGAGGCCTTAACAAAAGCAACCTTTGAGGTGTCAACATTGTAGGGGTTGCTGTAGGGGTAAGGCGTGGCTGTGGGTGCAGGGGTAGGTGTAGCTGTAGGCTCGGGAGTCACTGTTGGCTCAGGTGTGGTGGTAGCCTCGGGCTCGGGAGTCTCAGTGGCTCCAGGAGTCTCGGTGGCCTCGGGCGCAGGAGTCTCGGTAACCCCAGGGGTCTCAGTGGCCTCGGGCTCGGGAGTTACAGTAGGCTCTGGTGTAACTGTAACATCGGGCTCAGGAGAAACTGTAGGTTCCGGTGTAACAGAGGGTTGCTCATCTATGTTTGTTGTAAGATCTGTGGTACTGGTGGAAACAGATGAGGATGTAACACCAGGTGTGGCAGTTGCCTTGGGATAATCGTCTCCCAGGTAGAAACCAAACCATACTGTGCCCTTGGAGTCTATAGTCTTGAGCACAAGTGGGTACTTCTCGTTCTGGATGCCCTTGGCAATAACCTTGCCACCGACAGAATCATAGATAGATACGTTGTTCTTCTCGAAAACTATGTAGTCTGAGTACATAGCGTACTTGTCATACTTGAGGTTGAACTTAAAGAGGTTAGTATCCTTCATCTTGTAGTTATAGTAGTAAGTGTCTATAACTGTGCCAACTCCAGAGTCTGGGCCAGCGGAAGGCTTAGGTGTGGCCTGGGCGTTGGGAACAGGTGTAGGAGATGGTGTAGGTACTGGAGTAGCCGTGGGTTCAGGAGTAGCAGTAGGCTCCTCAGTGGGTTCCTCTGTGGGTTCCTCTGTGGGGTCCTCGGTAGGCACCTCGGTAGGCTCATCCGTTGGCACATCTGTAGGCCTGTCCGTAGGAGTAGATGTGGGTGTGGATGTGGGGGTGTTAGACGGAGAAATTGTAGGAGTCTCCACAGGAGCTCCACCCATAGTGTTATCCGTGCCGCATGCTGCCAAAGCGGCTAAAACAGTCATAGTTGCAAGTGCAATGGCTATAAGCTTATGACTAAATCCCATAATACATATCCCTTCTTAATAACCTACTTATTAAAGTGCACAGTAAAGTTTACACCAGTAGTCACCGTATATCAACAGCAATATTCGTAAAATATTCGCCGTTTGCATGGGTGCGTTTTTGTAAAAAATGATTTGCTTTTACTGGGGGATATGACGAGATTAGATCGGAAAGGTTCAAAATTTGAACATAATATAAATATGGGTGTATTTTTTAGTTTTTTGATAAAAATATCTTGTCAACTACCAAAAGTTATAGTAAAATATAGACAAAGAAAAGCTATGGTTGTTGCACAATCTTAGCAATTCTCAACAATTGAATCCAAGGAGGACACTGGTATGACAGTTACGTACAGAGAGAAAGACTACCGCGTTTATTCAATCGACCGTGAGAAGATTGAGAAGAGACTTGGCAAGTACGATAAGTTCTTTAGAACTCCCGCTGAGGCTACTGTCACGATTAAGAAGGGCCGTGCTGAGGTCACGGCAGAAGTTACAATTACCAGCGGCAACCTGGTGCTCAGGGCAGAGAAGAGTGATGAGGATGCCCTTTCCGCCATCGATAAGTGCTGTGAGGCACTGGAGAGGCAGCTCCGCAAGTATAAGACTAAGCTGGAGAATAAGTTTAAGTCTGCAGGAGCTCCTGTTTTGGCAGATTACGAGGGCGATGTTGTGGAGGAGGATCTCTCCATTATCCGTATTAAACAGGTCACTTTGAGGCCTATGTCTCCCGAGGAGGCAGTGCTCCAGATGAATCTGGTTGGACACGATTTCTACGTATTTTACAATGTAGACACATCATCGGTATGTGTCGTATATCACAGGAAAGATGGCGGATACGGACTGATTGAACCGGCTTTTTAGGAGGGGCCAAATTCAAGAAACAGTGACACCCACACAACTACATACACATTTACATTAAAGGATTAGAGACAAAGAGAGAGACTGGCTTAGCGCCAGTCTTTTCTTTGTTGTCAAAATTCTATGCCTCTAGATAGCTGTTTGCGCCGCTTTTTCTCTCCACAATCCGAGCTCCGTGTGCTATACTAAACAGACGTTCAAAGGAGATTTAGATGCAGGATTATTTGAGTACACTTAACGCCCCACAGAGAGAGGCGGTTATCAATACAGATGGACATTTGCTGTTGCTGGCAGGTGCAGGATCCGGCAAGACCAGGGTGCTGGTTTGTCGCTGTGCATATATTTTGGACCAGTATCTGGCAGCACCACAGAACATTTTGACTATTACTTTTACTAATAAGGCGGCCAAGGAGCTTAAGGATCGTATCACCGCCATGATTGGAGACGAGGGATATTCGGTCTGGGCCATGACATTCCATTCACTGTGCCTGCGCATTTTGCGTCAGGAGATTGGCATTCTGGATTATCAATCAAATTTTGTTATTTACGATACTGACGATCAGCTCAAGGTTATGAAGCAGTGTGTATCTGAGCTGAACCTTAATGACAAGCAGTATCCACCTAAGGGGCTCTTGGATATTGTGTCCAAGGCTAAGAACAGGCTAATTTCACCTGAGCGTTTTGCCATGGAGAATAAGGACGGATTCCAGGCCATTGCGTATTCCAGAGCGTACGCACTCTACCAGAAGAAGCTCAAGGAGTACAATGCCCTCGATTTTGACGACCTCATCATGCTGACTGTACAGATTTTTAAGGATTATCCAGAGATCAGGGACAAGTGGAGCCGCAGGTTTAAGTATGTAATGGTTGACGAGTACCAGGATACCAACAATGCTCAGTACATATTGGTTACATATTTGTCCAGTTATCACGGCAATTTGTGCGTTGTTGGCGACGATGATCAGTCTATCTACGGATGGAGAGGCGCAGACATATCCAACATCCTTGATTTTGAAAAGCAGTTCAGGGACACCAAGACCATTAAGCTTGAACAAAACTATCGCTCAACATCCACTATTTTGGATGCTGCAAACAGCGTTATTTCACGCAACACCGGGCGCAAGGACAAGTCCCTCTGGACAGACAAGGGCAAGGGCGAGCTGATCCATCGCATTTGTGTGGACGACGGCTACCAGGAGCCCCAGTTCGTGGTCAAGAATATCAAGGAACAGATGGACAAGGGCCGCCAGTATAAGGATTTTGCTGTCATGTACAGGACCAATGCTCAGTCGCGTGTATTTGAGGAGGCCTTTAACAGAGCCAGGATTCCCTACAAACTTGTAGGAGCCACCAGTTTCTACAAGCGCAAGGAGATTAAGGATGTAACTGCATACCTGCAGGTTATCTGCAATCCCGGGGATAGCGTCAGCCTGCGCAGGATTATTAATGTGCCTGCCAGGGGTATCGGAGACACCACAATTGAGAAGATGCAGAACTACTGTGAGGAGAATGGCATCAGCCTGTTTATGGCGCTGTCTGACACAGAGCTGCTGTCAGATCTCAGGGCAGTTGGCCTTAAGGTCAAGGCCTTTGGCGAGATGATGCATGATTTCAGGCAGAAGCTCATGGAGCTCCCTGTAGACAAACTCATGGAATATATTATTGACAGGACAGGTTTAATTACCGTCCTAGAAGAGGAGAATACCATTGAGGCAGAGGGACGCATCGATAACATTCGTGAGTACATTAACGTGGCCACACAGTTTGCCGAGGCAGAGGACCTGGACGATAAGTCCCTGCAGGAATTTTTGGCATCTGCACAGTTGGCGTCAGACACCGACGGCATAGATGACAAGGAGGACAGCGTATTGCTGCTCACCCTACACAGCGCCAAGGGGTTGGAGTTCCCCGTGGTATATCTGGTAGGTATGGAGGAGGGAGTCTTCCCGGGACTTAGGTCAATGGACGACCCTGACGAGATGGAGGAGGAGCGCAGGCTGGCCTATGTAGGCATTACCAGGGCTAAGGAGCAACTGTACCTACTGAATGCCAACTCCAGAATGATGTATGGCAAGACCACCAGCAACAGGGTATCCAGATTCGAAAAGGAGATCCCGGATGAGCTGTTTGCAGAGGCCAGAGAGGACAGGAGGTCCAGGCCTGAGACAAAATCAGCCTACTCCTATAACCCATTTGGCCAGCAGTCCAGAGGTACAGGCTGGGGAGTCAATATTTCAAGCGCATCCGATGTGCGCAGGTCCCTGGAGCGCGTTACACCAACGGTACCTAAGGCTCCGGTGGGAGGGTGTGGTCTGGAACCGGGCAACAGGGTCAGCCATCGCAAGTTCGGAGAGGGAGTTGTTCTGGCGGTTTCTCCTGAGAACGGAGACTACCTGGTGGAGGTGGCATTTGACCAGTTTGGGATGAAGAGAATGCTGTATTCCATGGCAAAGCTCACCAAAATTTAGGTGTAGGTTGTTATTTAATAAAAATTGTCCAATAAAAGGTGTATTTGGGCGAATATTTCGTCAAAGTCACTATTAACATATACGGATTGGAAATGTAAAATAGGATTAGCACTCGGGACAGTAGAGTGCTAAAGGTATCAGGAGGTAATATATGAAGATTATCAGACCACTTGCAGACAGAGTAGTAGTTAAGATGGTTGAGCCCGAGGAGACCACCAAGAGCGGTATCGTTCTCTCATCCGGATCTAAGGAGAAGCCCCAGGTTGCTGAGGTTATCGAGGTTGGCCCCGGAGGCATCGTAGATGGCAAGGATGTTATTATGGAAGTTGAGGTAGGAGATAAGGTTCTTCTCAGCAAATATGCCGGCACAGAGGTAAAGTTGGACGGCGAGGAATATATTATTATCAGACAGGGCGACATTCTCGCCATTGTTGAGTAATCAGGAGGATATAGGCTAATGGCTAAGGAAATCAGATTTAACGAGGATGTTCGTAAGTCAATGCAGGCTGGCGTAAACAAGCTGGCAGATGCAGTTAAGGTCACAATGGGCCCCAAGGGCAGGAATGTTATCCTGGATAAGAAGTTCGGTGCTCCCCTTATCACTAACGACGGTGTTACCATCGCCAAGGAGATTGAGCTGGAGGACAGGTATGAGAATATGGGCGCTCAGTTGGTTAAGGAGGTAGCAACCAAGACCAACGATATCGCCGGTGATGGTACCACAACAGCAACACTTTTGGCACAGGCTATTATCCGTGAGGGACTTAAGAACCTGGCTGCAGGTGCTAACCCCATGATCCTGCGCAAGGGTATGGCAAAGGCAGTAGATGCAGCAGTAGAGGGCATTGCTGAGATCAGCCGTCCCGTAAATGGTTCCGCAGATATTTCCAGAGTTGCAGCAATCTCCGCCAACGACGACAAGATCGGTGAGCTCATTGCAGAGGCTATGGAGAAGGTAACATCTGAGGGTGTTATCACAGTTGAGGAGTCCAAGACAACAGGTACTCAGCTGGATATCGTTGAGGGTATGCAGTTTGACAGAGGTTACCTGTCTGCATACATGGTAACAGATACAGACAAGATGGAGGCCGTTCTGGACGATCCCTTCATCCTGGTTACAGATAAGAAGATTTCTGCAATTCAGGAGATTTTGCCCGTATTGGAGCAGATTGCACAGTCTGGCAAAAAGCTTTTGATCATTGCTGAGGATGTTGAGGGCGAGGCTCTTTCCACATTGGTTCTCAACAAGCTCCGCGGAGTATTCACATGCGTTGCTGTTAAGGCTCCTGGATTTGGCGACAGACGTAAGGCTATGTTGCAGGATATCGCAATCCTCACAGGCGCACAGGTAATTTCCTCTGAGTTGGGCATGGAGCTTAAGGATGCAACAGTTGCTCACCTGGGCCGCGCACATCAGGTAAAGGTTCAGAAGGAGGCCACAATCATTGTTGATGGTGCAGGCAATCCTGATGAGATCAGCATGAGAAAGGCTGGCATCAAGGCACAGCTTGAGGAGACAACAAGCTCCTACGACAAGGAGAAGCTGCAGGAGAGACTGGCTAAGTTGGCTGGCGGTGTTGCAGTTATCCAGGTTGGTGCTGCTACAGAGACAGAGATGAAGGAAAAGAAGCTCCGTATCGAGGACGCTCTGGCTGCTACTAAGGCTGCAGTTGAGGAGGGTATCGTTCCCGGAGGCGGAACAGCATATATCAACGTTCTCAAGAAGGTTTCCGATGCTACAGCTAAGCTGACTGGCGACGAGAAGACAGGTGCTGCTATTATCCTTAAGGCACTTGAGGAGCCCGTAAGACAGATCGTTACAAATGCTGGCCTCGAGGGCGCAGTTGTTGTAAACAAGGTTAAGGCATCTAAGCCCGGCATCGGATTTGACGCTCTGAATGAGAAGTATGTTGACATGATCGAGACAGGTATCGTTGATCCTGCTAAGGTTACAAGAACAGCTCTGCAGAACGCTGCATCCGTAGCTGCTATGATCCTCACAACAGAGGCTGCTGTTGCCGATATTCCTGAGAAGGAGTGTCATTGCAACCACGGTGGCGCTGAGGCAGGAATGTATTAGTTAAGTGAAAAGTGAAAAGTGAAAAGTGAAGAGTGAAGAGTGAAAAGTGAAAAGTGAAAAGTGAAGAGTGAAGAGTGAAGAGTGAAGAGTTGTTACTTTGGACCGACCCAAAGTAACCAAAAGTCGCCGGCTACTCCCGCAAGCGCCGGAGGCACGGCTTAGGGCTCTGCCCTAAGAACCCGGGGATTTAGTTAAGAGTTAAAAGTGAAAAGATAAGAAAGTTGATTAGATAAGAGTTAAAAGATAAGAATGTTGTTAGCGAATGGGGCGTCAATAAAAACCGACCTTAGGACCATAGCGACCAGAACTTTTAACTCTTAACTTTTCACTTTTCACTTAGCGAAGCTTCCGCTTCGCTGTTAGCTCAAAAAAAGCTCTCAACTACAGAGGAGAAAGATATGGCAATTGAAAGAGCAAGAGATCATTTGGCTAGATACGGATTGGACGGCAGGATAGTTGAGTTCGATGTATCCAGCGCAACTGTTCAGTTGGCGGCAGAGGCCATTGGATGTGAGCCTTGCAGAATTGCCAAGTCAATTTCCTTTTTGGTGGGAGAAACACCGGTCCTTGTTGTTGCATCAGGGGATGCCAAGGTGGATAATCCCAAGTTTAAGGCTCAGTTCGCCACCAAGGCCAGGATGCTGACGCCGGAGCAGGCCATTGATCTCATTGGCCACGCTGTTGGCGGGGTCTGTCCCTTTGGCGTCAACGAGGGAGTACAGGTGTATTTGGACGAAACCCTCAGGCGTTTTGACTACGTTTATCCTGCATGTGGTAGCAGCAACAGTGTTATCAAGCTCACCATCGAAGAGTTGGAAGAGTGTTCAGGATATGAGGCCTGGGTGGATGTGTGTAAACTCAGTTAAGAGTTAAGAGATAAGAGTGAAGAAAGTTGGTTAACTAAGAGATATTAGATAAAAGTGCTTAGAGGTATGCGGGCGTAGTTCAATGGCAGAATTCCAGCTTCCCAAGCTGGCCGCGCGGGTTCGATTCCCGTCGCCCGCTCCATGAATCCCAGGGACGAGAGTTCCTGGGATTTTTTATGCAAAAGATCTGGAAGGCTAAAAAAGGAGCGCTTTTGATAGGCGCCCCTTGCATTATTTTTGTCAGCTGTTTAGGATGCAGACTGCTTGAGAGTTGGCAATTTCTCCTGACTGAAATCCAGCTGGCCAAGATCCCATACATTTGCATCGAACTTGAGTGTGTCGGTGTAGAAGGCACTGCTATTTAGCTGATCTGCTGTGCAGGCTGTGCCAAACTCGGTAGGAGTGATTATGTCTGGGCACGTTACGGCCTGTCCCTCATAATGGTGGTTGTTATCTGAGATAAGGTAGGTGCGTCCAACGAAGGCTCCCACATAACTACCTGCGGTTTGACCATTTGCGGTGACGCTACCTGTTGACAGGCAGTTGCTCATGTTGCCAGATAGGTCTCCTACAAGGCCTGCCACGCAAGAGAAAGCACTTATTGTTCCCTCTGAATATGTATATGAGACATCACCAGTTGCATAGCAGTTGGTGATAGGGCACTTTCCAGGGGCTGTACCGCCGGACAAGTCAGAACGACCATCCAAACCGCCGACGTAGGAGTCGCCTACGGATACTGCAGAAACATCGCCAGTTGCGTAGCAGTTGACCTGCTTTGCATTTTGGGCGCGGCCAATAAGACCGCCAGCGAACAGGTAAGTATATATGTCGGAGCGAAGATTTTCTGCGACAACAGAACCCGTTGCATAGCAGCGTTCCAGGGTTCCTGTGTACTCACCAACTAAGCCACCTGAATAGATAGATTTGCAATGATTCATAACGGCATTCACAGAACCTGTAGCATAGCAATCGGTAACTGTACCGCCAAAGCTGCCCAGCAGTCCTCCGAGATAGGCGGTGTTTTCCGCATTGGTAACTACAACACTTCCAGTTGCATAACAATTAGTAACAGTCGAATTGCCGTCACCAATCAATCCACCAGCGTAGCTGTAGGCAAAGCTTTCCGCGGAGACGTTGCCTGTGGCATAGCAGTTGGTGATGCTGGTGCTGCTGGAATTGCCGATAAGTCCGCCAGCATAAGCATTTGTATATACATCATAGTCGGTATGAGCGTATGTTTTGCCAACTGCTACGACGTTGCCGGTAGCGTAGCAATTTGCGAACACGGATTCCATGTCGTCCACGCCGATCAGTCCGCCTGCAGTTTCGCCGTGAACATCAGCGGTGGAGTAGCAGTCGGTAAATGTGCTCTTAGATACAAATCCAGCAAGTCCGCCAGCCTTGACACATAGTTTCTCGCCAGAGGCATATACGGTGCCCTCGGTGTGGCATCCAGTGAAGATGGTGGATTTTGCACCGCCAACAAGGATACCTGCGTATCCATTTCGTTCACAATCAATTACTGTAACCTTACCGCTGGCGCTGCAGTCGCTGATGTTCGAGGATTCTGCATATCCAGCAAGGCCACCAAGTTCTGTCATAGAATTGTCCGAAATTTCCACTACGAATTTGGTAAGGCTAACGCCCTTGATTGTTCCTTCTTTAACATATCCAAATAGGCCAAAGTACTTGATGATATCGCCTTGGCGCTCGGTGCTTGTGATTTTGAAGTCGGTAATGAAGTGACCATTTCCATCAAAATTGCCGCTAAAGGGGCGGTTCTGTTCCATGGCAATGGGGGTCCATTCCAGGCCACCCAGATAGATGTCCCTGATGATGCGGAAATGCAGGTCGCGGCAGTCGTTGTGCTCGCCGGAGTTAGACATCTTAGCCAACAGTGCCAGTTGTCTGCCATCCTCAATTAGGTAAGGGTCAGAGGCTGTGCCAGTTCCGCCAGCAAAGGAGTCAGCAACAGTGCCATCCCAGACTGTGATAGTGGGGATGACGTCCTGGGCAACCAGTATAGTGCCACAGACAGAGCACTTGCTGCCCTCGGTAAGGCCTGTCTCCGTGGAGGTGGGGTCCTTGGCAGGGATGGTCTCGGGGCTGTGTTCTGTGGTGCCGATGGGAGCGGTCTCAGTCTCGCCACATTCGCAGGATCTGGTTTTCTCACCTGGATCTGAACATGTGGCAGCACGAGTTTCTTCCCAGTCTAAAAAGGTATGCGTGTGTGAGCCGTTGGTCAGTACAACTACCAAAACGACTGTGACTATACATAGCGCGGCAGGGATGGAAATTAGCCAAATAAGGTTTTGCTTTGAAAATATTGAAGCTTTCATTTTGTTCCCCACAAGTGTTTTTGTTTATTATAGCACAGAGGGCGAAGAGGGGAGAGTGAAAAGTGAAAAGTGAAGAGTGAAGAGTGAAAAGTGAAGAGTGAAGAAAGTGGGTGAGTGCATTAGCTTTTACGGAGTGTTGGAGCTTCTGCTGGCTTTACTATATATAGAAGTGGAAAAATTATGATAGAGATAGGGTGTAGCACCAACACATGTTTATATAATTTTTCTAAAGGGAGACATGAAGGTTAGAAATTTGTGTCAAGATGAGACAATGGGGTTGTTTTTGAATAAAGAACATCGGACTCATTGACTGATACGAGTGTTCGACCTAAAATTTTATTTAGAAATATAGGAGCAGGTGTGTTTTTTAATTGTTTGATATCTAAACGAGCTGCGAGCGTGTACATGTTTTATATTCTACCTAGATAACCTTATGGATTCCGGGAGAATGTGTCATGAATGGTATAATATTTGATATATTAACAGTTATATTTTGGTCTATCACATATATTTTAATTATTATTTCGGGATTCAAGAGTATATCCATAAAAAAGAGTTGCCATGCCATATATTGTAGGAGTTTTAAATTTCGCATGTGAAATTAGTGCGTTTTTCTGGACATCAGGATTCTGGGGATATCTGGCATGGAGTGTTTTAGACCTGTTCGTGGTTTTCTTCGGAGCATGGTTTTTAAATTCAAACTTAAAAAGAGCTTGTTATCTAGGTTCTATTGCTTTATGTACAGTGGTATTCTTTTTGATTTCAACACAGTCATCTTATTTCTTTGTTATAATTGCATTTATGATTGATTTGTGCATGGCAATTTTGTATTTAGTTGAATTTAACAAGATATCGCCAAAGTTAAGAATTACAATAGCAACTACAAGGCTTATAGGTAGTTTGTTTTCAGCTTTTGTGTTCGAAGAATATGTGGTATCCGGTATTATGGCGTTAATAACTTTCGTTATAAATCTGATATATCTTTATTGTTGCATTAAGAAAAAATGCAGGCTCAGTGCAGATGTTAAATTAGCAATTGATAAATAGTAGTGGTCATGAGACCAACATGTAGAGCATATCTACAAAAAAGTTTATTTAGGGTTATAACGATAGCATTCTCTTTTATTCAGACTAAAATATTATAGGAAGACTAGAAAACATCCCATAGTCCAGATTGTAAATCAACTAAAAGCATATTATTTAGCTGTTGTCATGGAAACAAATAACATCGAATATATAAGAAATATATAAAAAGTTCAAAATAAACCAGGCTAAACAGGGTTGAAATTAGTTGTTCTAAAGGTTATTATGTATGATACATACAGAAAAGGTCGAGTTTCGACACACGGATTTGCCTGATTTTGGACTTTATGCATAGGGGAACATAATGGGAAAGTTTACTAAACGCATGATATGTTTGGTTTGCACGGCCTTACTTGCTTTGGCTGTGTTTTGTGGTGTTAATAACCATTCTTTGCGTGCGGATGCTGCCAGTGATATTATCGTTGTTACCAATGCATTATCTGGCGCTACATTATATTCAGGAAACGATCTACAGGAGGCTTTCGATGCCGCAGAGAGAGGTAGCATTGTCTATATAGGCAGAACAATAAATGTCACTAGTCCTATTACTATCAAGGTTGAGTGCATGATTTCAGGATTCAGTTTTATCCGCATGTCCGGTGACGGTAAGTTTTTACTTACAGAGGATGGTGCACTTTATGTTGACGAGCGCATATCAACAAGGCGTATTGGCGCATTACATGACTATAGTTCTGTTGATTATACAATGGAGAACGGCGCTTACGTATATTTTCTTGTTACACAAAACCCAAGTATGGATGATATCCCACCTGTTATTACGATAGCAGGGGATTTGCTTGGTGCAAAGGTTAATGATGGGAATGTAATTTGTGTGGATATAGCTGTTGATGGCCTTTCTGTTTACGACTTTTGCAAGCAGGTTTCTATTAAGGCGTCTAATGCGGAGGATGTTACTAATTCGATGCAAAACTCCGTTCAGTTTAATGGTACAGATTGTGTGCCCAATGGGTCCTCGCTGGTTGCCAAAGCATACAATTATGATACCAAGACAGCAGCAACTAAGACATATACGATAGTTGTTTTGGGAGATGTTAACGGCAATGGTCGAATTGACTCCTCAGATGCCTATTTGATAGCCAGTTATGTTGCAGGTAATACCGAGTTGTCGGACATGGCACTTTGGGCGGCAGATGCAGATCAGGATGGTGTAGTTACTGCAGAGGATGCAGACATTATATGCAAAAAATATGTGAGGACAGGCTTATATAACAGCCCACTGCAAGAATGAAGGTTGTTAACAATAACAAATTCATATCATTGATTGTCAAGTGTTTGATGATTTGTATGGTGCTTGCCGTGATGGTAGCCAGCCTTTCGTTTGCAAAAGCTGCGGTTATTGTTGTAGACGAGGGAGAGTCCGTCAGTTTTACACTGAGCTATTCCAATGCCTGTGCCGTTGAGGGGCACATTAACTTATCAAACAGCGCTATTATTAGCAATGTTACCTACAGTATGGCAGGCAGTAACATGCAGGGATTAGTTGAGAATGGCAAGATTTTCCTGTATACGGATAGTGACGAGGGTGTTTCTGGTCAAGTAATTATAACTGTTACAATCCATTCTGCAGCAGAGAAGGGTAGCAGTAGTGTAGTGGATATTATTTACTCCATTACTGAACCTGGACAGGTAGTTCCAGGTAAGGAACAGGTTTTGTCAAATACCATTACGGTTCGCACAGATCCAGTTATCACACCAGCACCTACTGCCACACCGACACCCAAGCCTACTGCAACCCCGACGAGTGTGCCTGGTGTTGATGTGACTAAGCTCAAAGAGCAAATCAAAATTGCAAAGAGCTTAACATCATATGACTATACCAAAGAGACCTGGGCCCAGGTGGAGGCTGCACAGGTTGCTGCAGAGGAGATGCTTACATCTTCCAGTCAGAGTAACATTGACACTGCGACCAACAGGCTCAAGACTGCTTTATCAGGGCTGATTCCCATGGACTACACTGCTCTGCAGAGCGCATTGGATAGCGTCCATAGCATAAGCAACATGGATGAACTATCGAGCTACTGGGAGAGATTTGTACTGGCATTGATAGACGCTAGGATCCAACGTACCAGCGGAGATCAGGCAGCCGTAGATGCAGCCACTCAGGAGTTGCTGGATAGCAAGATTGCGTTGATTACGGCTATGGAGGAGCTGGGAGAGGTTATTGAGGTAGAAAAGGAGGTTCCTGTTGAGGTTCCACCAAGTTACGCCTACTGTAACGATACAAGGCACACAATCTACCTTATAATTATGATTGTCAGCTTGGTGCTTAACTTGTTGCTGATAGTGACCATTGCTTTCTATCTCTTTAAGAGATTTAAGAAGCAAAAGGACGACACTCCTCTGGTGGAGTATGATATTGACGATGATTTTGAGCCTGATACAGAACAATAACATGGTCCGTTGACAGGCACAAGATAAGGAGAAACTGTGGCAGATAATTGGAAGAGAGCCGAATACGATAGCTGGGATGCAGCCTTTAAGGGACTGGTCCCTTTAGCACGCCAGCAATCTGTTCGTGTGGCATCCTACGCACGAGAACTTTACGTTCAGGCATGCGCAATGTCATTTTGCCGCAGAACTGAGGACGGCCAGGAGAGGATCCATGGTCGATACGCAGATGTTGCATACAAATGCGGTATGTATCATCAGTTAGGTAAGGCTTTAGTTCCCCCAGAGTATCAGGTATGGCAGGAGGATTTCAAGGAAGAGGAGGAGCAACTGTATCGCAAGTACACCAGCGACGGTCGTATTTTAGTTGCCACCTTGCAGATTCGAGGCGCCAAATCCAGATTCTGGAAGAAGGAGGCCTTTGAGGAGCAACCTACTGATAATATCCCCTGGCTAATGATTCGTGAGAGCTGTCAGCAGCATATGGAGAGGTGGGATGGCAGTGGTTATCCTGATGGACGAGTTGGTACAGCCATTAGCCCAATTGCTCAGATTGTTGGGTTGGCCAGAGAACTGGATGTATTGGCATCGGGGACAGTGTCAGAAACACCATTTGATGAGGCGGTAGCAATTCTTTGTGCCCAATCAGGCACTATGTGGAATCCAGAACTAATTCAGGTGCTACAAAACTCGGCAGATAAGTGTCGTGAGGTTTATGAAAAGTACATACATTACACTCTGACCTTACCAAAGACCATTACGTTGGTTGAGAGAACTCCAGATAGAACTATGGGGCTATCTTATCGGGCAATCTGTTCCGCACCAGACGGACATGTGTGTGCGTACGAGGCAACACCCTGGTTTGCGGGCATCGCGGGTAGACCTGGCGAAATTGAGAGGATCGAGGACATCGCCTCCATGCTGAGGACGACAGATTTGGTGAACGACGTGTCAGTATACTTCTTGTATGAGGCTGCCGATACCATCTTGCGTATGCAAAATTGCAAGATTACCGCCAACACCTTGTTGCTGCAGTTGCCCGATGACTTTTACCTACAGAACAGTAGGCTCAAGGACTTTAACAACCTTTTTGAGGATCAGCCTATTGAGAAAGATAAGCTTAGGTTGCTGGTGTCCGAACAGGTTCTTAAGGGCGCAAATAAGGGTGTACAGGAGGTTTTGGCAAGGTATCTCCGTAACGGAATAGTGCTTATATTGGATAATTTCCACCCAGACATCTGGGATCCGGAACAACTTAAGGAGACAGGTATTAAGTACTTGAGATTGGCCACAGATGTTCCTATGGATTCGGATATGGCAGATACACTGGAGGCACTAAAGACATGGGGATTTACTTTGTTAGGTAGCGGGATAGACTCCCAAGAAAAGGCAGACTGGATGTTCCACTGTGGTGTGCAGTGGTTGTCAGGTCCTGTTACAGGTAGCTCCATTAGCGAGGACGATGTTATTCGTGAGGGCATTGTGAGGAATAAACAATGAGTACTCCCAATCAGGCCGAAATTGAAAGAGAACCTAGGTGGAAGCTTTTCCGCAAGACTCGTGGAGGAGTTGCTCTGACACGGGAGCAGGTCAAGGAAATCAAAAAGGGCCGCAAAGAGCTCCGAAAAGAAATGAAGGAGCGCAAAATATATAGCAAATACGAGTTTGAGACCACTGCGTCTACCTTGGGGCTGTATTTTGACAAGAAGAAGGGCTTTTTGATTTGGTTATTTAGCGGAGGCCGCGGCATATGGGTGCTCATTGGCGCTGCGCTACTGACAATGCTAGCATTGTTTGGCATGGCCACGGTAAGTCAGATGCGTGGATACTTTACGGTTAACTTATCTGACAAGATGTATAAACAGGGCTTTGTGCTTAGTGAGACATCAGGATTCGATAATCCGGTTAGCTATTTGTTCAGTGAGCCCAGGGAGGTGCATTGTGTCTCAATACTCACCATTCCGCAGGATATAGGTGACTATGACGGCCAATACGATACATCGGACTTTTTTGCCTATACTCACTACGTGCGTAACGAGGGTGATATGCCAGCCAGCTTTACATGGGAACTGGAGATAACTGGCGAAAGCAAAGAGCTATCCAGGGCTGTATGGGCGATTGTCATTGAGGATGGAGAATTAAGCTTGTTTGCGGAGGCTAATCAAGATGGATCTGTACAAGTGGTTCCAGATCTTGATGACAACACCAGAGGATATTTAGATATTCCTGTGATGTCTATGGTGGATAATCCAGACGAATATCTGGAACCTGTCAAGGTTATTGGCAGCATGACTTACAACAGAGTGGTTACTAAGCCATTCACAGGCAAGTATATTATTTCTTCTGGTTTGCAGAGTCAGGTGCTGCCTGGTGAGGTTCATAAGTATACCGTCGTTCTGTGGTTGGAGGGGGACGACCCCGATTGTACAGATGAACTGATAGGCGGGCACTTGGGCGTATCCTTTAAGTACGCAATGGTGGACGAAGAGGAGGAACAGGAATCCTTCTTAGAACGACTGTGGAATCAGTTGACGTTCTGGGAGGAGAGAGACGACGAAACCTTCTGGCAAAATATTTGGGAGTCGTTAAAGTTTTGGGAGAAATAATCCCAATATTAACTAAGTTGTATGCAATCTTAAGTTTTGTGATTTCACTCTAATCACAGACTTTTGATAACATAGAGCCGAAAGGCAAAATATTTATTTGGAAAGGAAACAAAAAAAATGTACAAGCAGAAATCTGAATACAAGTCAGTTCAGAAAAAGCTGGTAGCAGCAGTTGCTATGGTTTTGGTTGCATGTATCATGGTAGTGTCCACATCTTATGCTTGGTTCACACTGTCTACAGCACCTGAAGTAACCGGTATTACAACATCTGTTGGTTCCAACGGTAACTTGGAAATGGCACTGCGTGAGGTAGAGAATCTTAACTCTATCACAACAGGCGTAGGCTTAAGTTTCCCCCAGGCAAATACCACATGGGGTAACCTGGTAGACTTGAGCGACCCATCTTACATGTTGAGCGCAGTAAAACTTGCTCCTGCACGTTTGAATATCACTCTGGACACCAGCAATACTGTTTATGGAGATAAGTCAGTTACGGTGGTTAAGAATCAGAAGGATGAATCTCTTGTTGTCGGTGGAAAGTATGAGGGTATTGAGATTGAATCCGTTACTCTTGTCATGAAAGATGCAGGTGGTACAGAAGTAACTGAGGAAACAAATGCAACTACATATGAATATACAGTTACTCTTAAGGAGCAGCCAGTTGTAAAGCCAGCATACATGCTGAACGGTTCTACATATCTTAAGACTCCTGTTTACGATGTATATGGCAGACTCCAGTCTGTAGGCACAGATGGCGTTATTAATGGTGTATACAATGTACAGTCTAATGGTTTTGTTGCTATGGACAAGGCATTTGGCGTAAAGGCAATCGGTACATCCAGCTCCATGACTCCAGAGGAAATGGCACTCCGTACAGCTAAGCAGACCGTTAGCACAGCTATTACAACAGCTAAGACAGCAGCATCTACATCTTTGAGAGTGGACTCTGTTAAGCTGGCAGGTATTATCATTAGCAACTTTGTTGCAGACGATGCTGCATTTACTGCAGACGATGTAAATGCTGTTAAGACTGCGGTTGACAATCTAAAGTCAATTTCCTTGGACCTTACAAATGCACTTGATCAGGCAGTTATTGCCGTTGGTGTTGCACAGGCAAAGGAGATTAGCACAATAGAGGTATCCGCATCTGGATGGACTGCAAAGGATAAGGCAGGCGCTGTTGTAACCTTGGATTGGACTGATCTTGAAACAATGAAGAATGTTCTCGATGAGGCTTACGGTGTTGTAAATGGCATTGACTCCACATTGAGTGCTGCAACCAATGCACTTCCAGGCGAAAAAGCTAGCTACTCATGGACTGACCTGTCTGGTGTTATGACCCAGTTGTTGGGTGTTAATGACATTGAGATTATAAGCAGCAAGGACGGTAGCGTATATTCTCCTTCAGCTCTTATGGATCTGCCACTCATGACAGCTGCAGGTATTTTGATGGCAACACCTACAGTTTCCATTATTAATGGTGTTTATTGCGATATTGCAGAGCTTACAGGTAACTATTCTGCATCTGCAAACATGACTGTTAATGTTGAGTATCAGGGTATCAACCTTGAGGACGAGCCTGTATCAGTTGTTATGGCAACATCAGCAAATGAGAATACTATTGATTCTATTTCTGGATTCTATCTGCCTATGGTTCTGGGCCAGCTGTCCAGCGTTACAGTTGGTGAAGGTGGAACAGCATCTACAGTTATCACAGATATTTACGGATATGCAATTGACTTGGCTTTCCGTACAAATGCTGTTGGTTCCAGCTTGCTCCTGCAGACAGAGGCTAAGGATCGTGTAGACGATAACTATGAGGATTCTGTAACTCAGGGCGCAGGTAGCTACATGCAGTTCACTACTGAGAATCCTCAGTTCACACTTCAGCAGGTTGCTAACCTTATGTCCAGCATTCGCGTAGTATTCCTTAACGATGCAGGTAACATTTACGGAGTAGCTGCTCTCGATGTAAGTGGCGAATTGCAGTTCA
>JAZNEA010000091.1:0-8335 GCA_045588325.1 Clostridia bacterium | reverse complement strand
AGGGGAGTGGAGATGGTTCTTGTGCGCCTGCGTGATCTCTTCCTTTGCTGTTTCCAATGCTCTGATCTACCTTAAGGTCAAGGACAAGAACAAAATGTATGCCATCCTCAGCATCGTACAGACCTTTGTGCTGGTGGTATGCAATGTAGTATTGCTACTGGGACTCAGGATGGGTGTTCGCGGATATCTGTTGGCATATATCATCTCTAACTCAATGACGGCATTGCTGGCCTTTATTCTTGGCGGCATGTTTAAGGACTTGCGTCAGTCAAAGTACTCATCCACATTGATGAAGGCTATGGTCCTGTTCTCATTGCCATATATTTTAAATGATGTTTCCTGGTGGGCGATAAACTCATCTAATAAGCTGATAATCGAGTTCGTTGTCAGCAGCGCCATGTTGGGCTTTTTTACAACGGCCTCAAAGATACCATCTCTGCTGAACGTGGTCACCAATATCTTTGTTCAGGCATGGGGGCTTTCATCCATACGAGAGTACGACTCATCCAATGATTCACAGTTTTACGCCAAGATATTTAATGCGTTTATAATCGTGTTATTTGCCATGTGCATTTGCATAATATCGGTCATCAAGGTATTCATGAGATTTTATGTCAGTGCAGAGTTCTTTGAGTCCTGGAAATATGTTCCACCATTGCTCATAGCGGCAATCTTCTCGGCTGTTTCCGGCTTTTTTGGATCCCTGCTGGGTGCCATGAAAAAGTCCCAGAACCTTATGTGGACCACTTTGGCAGCAGGTGTTGCTAACCTGGTAATTAACCTGGTATTTATTAAAATTCTGGGTATCTGGGGAGCCGTTATTGGTACAGTTATAGCATATGTGATCGTGGCTGTCTGCAGGCTTGTTTCTGTAAAAAGGTATATTAATATTAAGATCAATACACCAAAATTTTTGTTGATGACCATCGTATGTTCTGCCCAGGCCATATTGGTCAGTTTAGATATGAATATATTAATCACATCCGTCCTTACAATGGTTGCATTTGTGATTATAGTTCATAAGGATTTGATTCAGCTGTACACCAGCATTCGTAATAGAAAGGGAGTTTCCTAATGGGGATAAAGACAGCGTTGCTTAAGATAACATATTTAGTTAACAGGTTAATTCCAAAGAAAAAGAATCAGATTTTCTTTTATTCATCTCCTGACTATAGTGACAATGCCCGCGCTATTTATGAGGAATTAGTCAGGCAGAATCTCCATAAGGAATATTCAGTTGTCTGGGCAGTAAGGAATGTAGATAAATATAGAGATATACTTAGCTCAGTCAAATTGGTAAAACCTAAGTCTACAGGGCTCTTTTGGCATTATTGCCGCTCTGCATACATATTCAGGACTCATTCAATTTTGGGAGATAAGTACGTCGCAGGCAGACAGAAAATGTGCATTGCGTGGCACGGAATGCCGCTTAAAAAGTTGGTCAAGTCAGACGGAACGGTTTCCAAGGTGGATTGTGACATGCTATTGTCCACAGCCCCCTTTTTTGACAAGGAATTGGCCGCCTCTACAGGTTTGGATACCAGTTCTTGCAGGCATCTTGGCCTTCCCAGAAACGACGAGCTGTTCTTGGCAGGAGAGGAACTGGCCAGCAGATACCCAGGTTTTGACAGACGATTTATCTGGATGCCAACCTTTAGAAACGCCAATGGCTTTGTAGATGGCGTCGATTCTGAGATAGGATTGCCCTTTTTGTCCAGATCCCAATTGTCAGAACTTAACGAGGCTCTCAAGCAACTCAACTACCTCCTTATTTTAAAGCTTCATCCATGGAGCGCTGAGAAGCTGGATGGCATTTGCTACAGCAATATTGTCAATTTAAAAGACTCAGACATAGTAGGTCAGGCATCCTTGTACAAGCTACTGGGTCAGACAGATGCACTGATTACAGATTATTCATCTGTTTATATTGACTATCTGTTGACGGATAAGCCAATATGCTTTGCATACGATGATCTGGAACAGTATAGAGAGACCAGAGGCTTTGCTTTTGAGCCTGTTGAAAATTATATGCCGGGTCAGGTGGTTTCAAATTGCGATGAATTAATCGGTTGGTTCAGAGACTTTGAAAAGGCCGACGATTTTGCCCATCAGAGAAGAGAGCTAAAGAATTTGTTCTACGTACATCCCGATGGAGAGAGTTCAAAGAGAGTCCTCCAGGAAATGGGAATAACTGGGCTCAAATAACACATACCTAGTGTGAAAATTACCCGTTGACATACAATCTGTTTGGAGTATAATTATGCTGTTAATCTTTTGTTTTGACGGTGGAGTTATATGCTGATTGACGTTCGTACCATAATTAGCTCTGATTCCTCTTTGGATTACAGGTTCACAGATATCCCCGAGGGTATAGTTGATTTTGTTGGTCCAGAGATACACATCCAGCAGGTTGTGACAGAGGTAGTTGCCAGGCACGTTCTCGGCAGGATATATGTCACCTTGGACATAAGTTGCCAATACGATACGGTTTGTGCTAGGTGCATGGAGAGTCTTAACCGTAAGGTAGATGAGCATTGCGAGCAGTGCTTTATACCAGAGGGTAGCGATGACGATGCAGAGGATGTTGATTTTGTCACATACACAGGCAATTTCATCGACCTTACAGATACTGTGATAGATGGTATTTGTACAGCGATTCCAGTTAGAGACCTTTGTGTCGATGATTGTAAGGGTATTTGTCCTAAGTGTGGCATTAATCTCAACAAGGGTACATGCGATTGTACACATAAGGAGATTGACCCCAGATTGGCAGGGTTAGCAAAATTATTAGAATGAGTAAAATACTTATTATACACTAACAGGAGGTGTAGTTAAATGGCATTACCTAAGAGAAAAGTTTCACATGCCAGAGGAGCAAAGCGTCGCGCCAATTGGAAGCTGGAGATTCCCGCTTTGGCAAGATGCCCCAGATGCCACGCTTATAAGCTGGCTCACAGAGTTTGCCCTGAGTGTGGTTATTATAAGAACACAGATGTGCTTCATCTGGATGCAGACAAATAACTAAGGCATTAGACTTTACAAGCGGCAGGTTTTCGTTTCTGCCGCTTTTTCTTTTGATTTTATGGATGGTATTTTAATTAAAGCAGTAGAGCAGGGTAGTATCTGCGATGAGGGCGGTATCAGGGCCGGAGACACGCTGATTTCCATCAATGGCAATGTCATTGGTGATGTTTTTGACTACCGTTTTGCCATTATGGAGGAGGAGCTAAGGATAGTTTTCCATCGTGGCCAGGGCGAGGCAGCATCTGAGATTTTGCTCGAGGTAGAAAAGGACCAGTACGAGGACATCGGATTGGAGTTTGATACTTACCTCATGGATCATGAGCGCAGTTGTACCAATGACTGCATATTCTGCTTTATCAACCAGATGCCTAAGGGCATGCGACAGAGTCTGTATTTTAAGGACGATGATGCCCGACTGTCATTTTTGAGTGGCAATTACATTACTATGACCAACATGAAATACGACGAGCTGGACAGGATTATCAAGTATCGGCTGTCTCCGATTAACGTTTCGGTACATGCCACGGACCCACAGCTGAGGTGTTCCATGATGCACAACCGTTTTGCAGGAGATATCATGGACAAGCTCAAATATCTGGTAGATGCAGGGATTAGTATCAACTGTCAGATTGTATTGTGTCGCGGATATAACGACGGCCCCATGTTGGAGCGCACCATAGAGGACCTTATGACATTGTGTCCAGGACTCAACAGCGTAGCTATTGTGCCAGCCGGATTGACGGATCACCGAGAGGGTCTGCCTTACATTAAACCACACGACGCCGAGTCTGCAGAGGAGTGTCTCAATATCGTGGGCAGATATCAGGATAAATGCCTGGAGAGATTTGGATCAAGGATGTTTTATCCCTCAGATGAGTTCTTTCTCTTATCCCATCGTGAGCTGCCGGATGCAGAGTACTACGAGGGCTATCCACAGCTGGACAATGGCGTTGGCATGATCAGACTGTTCAGGGGAGAATTCCAGGATGCGATGGATAGCCATCGCGGACGCTCCAAGAAACGCAGGGTCACATTGGCAACAGGATTGGCATTTGCCCCAGAGCTCACCGCTTTGGCAGAGAAACTCATGAATAAGTACCCCAAATTGGACATCCAGACCGTGGGTATTCGCAACGATTTCTTTGGACATAACATTACGGTTGCGGGATTACTTACGGGACAGGATATTTCCGCCCAATTGCAGGGACTTGATTTGGGAGAGGAACTGATTTTGCCCAGGGTAATGCTCAAGGCAGATGAGGATATATTTTTAGATGATTGGACACCGAAAATGTTGTCAGAGTCATTGGGAAACATTAAAATTACTTTCGTAGAGGACGGCGCAGATTGTTTGGTCAGCGCACTTTTGAAATAACAGGAGATACTTATGGCAAAACCGATTGTAGCAGTTGTTGGCAGGCCAAACGTTGGCAAATCCACAATTTTTAACTACCTTATTGGCAACAGAACAGCCATTGTAGACGATACACCAGGAGTAACCCGCGATAGAATCTACGGCGAGGCTGAGTGGCGTGGCAGGAATTTTATGCTGGTTGATACAGGTGGTATCGAGCCCGTTAACGACGACTATATTTACGCACAGATGCGCAGACAGTCCCAGATGGCCATGGATATGGCTGACTGCATACTTTTTGTTGTAGATGGCAAGGCCGGACTTACCTCTGATGATGAGGAGGTAGCCCAGATGCTCCGCAGGTGCAAAAAGCCGGTTGTTGTTTGTGTTAACAAGGTTGACTCCATGACCACTATGGCCAACGAGATGTACGAGTTCTATAGCTTGGGCTTTGACGATCTGGTGTGCATTTCTGCCGTACAGGCCTTGGGTATTGGCGATATGCTGGATGAGATATACAAGTATTTCCCTGACGGTGAGAACGAGGAGGATGAGTCTCTCATCACCAAGGTAGCCGTAGTTGGCAAGCCTAATGTGGGCAAATCATCCCTGATTAACCGACTGCTGGGAGAGGATCGCATGATCGTTGCCAACATGCCTGGCACCACCAGAGATGCCATCGACAGCAGGGTATCCTACAACGGACATGAGTATGTCTTTATCGACACTGCAGGCATTCGTAAGCAGAACAAGATCGACAATGACATAGAGTGGTACAGTACAGTTCGCAGCTGGGCTGCCATTGACAGGGCAGATGTGGTATTGATCATGATCGATGCCGTGGAGAAACAGAGCGAGCAGGACACAAAGATCGCAGGATATGCCCACGAAAAGGGCAAGGCCTGTATATTTATCGTCAACAAGTGGGATGCCGTAGAGAAAGAAACCGGCACCATGAAACAGTTTACCGACGACCTTTACAGGAGATTTCCCTTTATGACATATGCGCCGGTACTCTTTATCTCAGCCCTTACAGGACAGAGAGTTCCCAGACTGTATCAGCTCATTGATTATGTGGCAGATCAGGCTACCATCCGAGCAACTACTGGTATGCTGAACAGCATCCTGGCAGATGCCGTGGCTATGGTTCAGCCCCCATCTGACAAGGGACGTAGACTTAAGATTTACTATATTACTCAGGTTGGAGTTAAGCCTCCTCAGTTCGCCATATTCGTAAATTCTAAAAAGTTGTTCCATTTCTCCTACGAGAGATATATCAAGAACCAGCTCCGAAAGAATTTTGGTTTTGAGGGATCAGATCTTGTAATGCTGGTCAGAGAAAAGAGCAAGGGAGAGGACATCTGATGGAATACATGTTAGCACTTCTGGTAGCAGGATACTTGCTGGGCAGCATCAACACAGCCTTGGCAGTGTCCAAGCTCAGATACGGAGAGGATATTCGCACCAAGGGTTCTGGCAATGCTGGCCTTACCAATGCCCTCAGAGTGTACGGCAAGGGCGCTGCCCTTATGGTACTGCTGGGCGACGTGGCCAAGGCTATTGTGGCAGCATTGCTTGGTATCCTGGTTCATAACGTAGCTATGGCCCATGCCACAACAGTTCTCATTGGAGGAGAGGGTTTCGTGGCCCTGTACAATTCCGTGGCAGCTACAGGCGTAGTGCCCGGTGCCATGTTTGCCTGCTTTGGTGCCATTTTGGGACACAACTGGCCCTTGTATTTCAGGTTTAAGGGAGGCAAGGGTGTGCTGGTTTCGGCCGTTACACTTTTTGTCCTCAGCTGGAAGATCGGGCTCATATGCATTTTACCATTTATCATTCTTGTGGCCATATTCAGATACGTTTCCCTGGGATCTATTGCAGCGGCAGTTTGCTATCCTATTAGTGTATTGGTTGCCACTCTTGCAGGCTGGCAATATGGCAGCTGGTGGTACTTTGGTTTTGCCCTGGTCGTTGGTGCCCTGGTGGTCTACAGCCACAGGAGCAACATTTCCAGACTCATTGCAGGCAACGAGAAAAAACTCAAATTCTAATACTAAAACTGACAGACTTAGACATCTGAAACACCTTACAATTCGTTTGTGAGGTGTTTTTTTATGTTCGTTTATGTGGATTTGTTATTCCTTGAAAATTCCATAATTAATTATCTGATTTTGTACATAGGGGCCAAGATGACTGGCCTTGGTTACAACAAATACCTCATGCTTTTGGCCTCTGCTGTAGGCGGATTGTACGCAGTTCTAAGCGCCATTTTCTTTTATGTTCCCATATGGTTTAGCCTTCCTGGGAAACTGTGCATTTCTCTGGCAATGATTATAATCGCCTACCTGCCAGAATCCATTGGCCAGTTTTTGAGAAGCGCATCGTGTTTTTATGTCTGTACGTTTGTCCTGGCAGGATCTGTACTTGCCATGGACGAAAAATTCAGAATTGTGGGCCCTGCCATCCTGATAGCCGTAATGTTGGTGCTGGTGGCAGTTCGTTACAAGCATCTATCCGGGGACCGAGGCAATCTGGTGATGTTGGAACTGGTTGACCATACTGGAGCATCCATAAATGTGACGGCACTGGCAGACACAGGTTGCTCCCTTGCGGACCCTATATCCGGCAATCCCGCCATTATTTTGGAGAGCGAGGACCTTTCGCCTACAGACGATCAGATACGATTAATACCATATTCTACGGCCACAGATAGTGGAATCCTGAAGGGCATAAGGTTTAGAAAAGCAATTGTGCATAACAGGGAGAGCAGCAAGGAAATCCCTGCTCCGATTGTATGCCCAGTGGATAGAAAATTGGGTGGAGGAAAGTACAAGGCAATAATTAGCGCTGAGGCGCTCAGATAGGAGGAATACATGAACATAAACAATTTGATCGAGAACCTGTTGAGGACTGTAGGCGGCATTTTCCAGACCGACAGCCTCCACTATATTGGCGGCACAGAGATCCTACCGGAGCCCCTGGGTCCAGAGGAGGAGGCCCTGGTCCTCAGCCGGTTGGAGGAACCGGGCAGTGATAGCAGAAAACTGCTGATTGAGCATAACCTTAGACTTGTTGTCTATATAGCAAGGAGGTTTGAGAATACAGGTGCCTGCATGGACGATCTTATCTCTATAGGCTCCATAGGCCTCATAAAGGCGATAAATACCTACAAACCAGATAAGAACATAAAGATTGCCACGTACGCATCAAAGTGCATAGAAAACGAGATTTTGATGTACCTGAGGCGCAACCAACGAACCAGGAACGAGATTTCTCTAGACGAGCCCCTTAACGTGGATGGCGAAGGGAATGAGCTTTTGTTGTCAGATATCATCGGGACAGATGAGGATGTTTTGGTTCGTGATATGGAGGAGGAGTGCGAGCGAAAGGTCTTGAGAGATGCTGTGGCGGAACTGTCAGGCAGGGAGAGGCAGATTGTGGAGATGCGCTTTGGCCTGGGCGGCAGGAAGGAGCTGACCCAAAAGGAGGTTGCTGACACCCTGGGCATATCTCAGAGCTATATTTCACGTCTGGAAAAGCGCATATTCTCGAGACTGCGCAAGGAAATACAACAGAGAGCATAGGAGTATAAATAATAGTGTGCATACCCGCCGTATTTAATTTTTCTCTCGGGGAATAAATAAATACGAATCTCGATTTGTGCGGAGAGCATATGTTTATAAACAAGGTAGAAATCAGCGGAGTTAATACGTCCGTACTGCCAAATCTTAGCTGCGAGGAAAAGGAGGAATTATTTGACAGAATAGAGGCGGGCGACAGAGAGGCCAGGCAGGAATTTATAGCTGGAAATCTCAAGCTGGTCCTAAGCGTTATTCAAAGGTTCAGTTCCCGCGGCGAAAACATGGATGACCTGTTTCAGGTGGGTTGCGTAGGCCTCATTAAGGCGATAGATAATTTTGACAGAGGACAGAATGTTAAGTTTTCAACCTATGCTGT
>JAZNEA010000090.1:0-2259 GCA_045588325.1 Clostridia bacterium | reverse complement strand
TTGCGGAATAAAGGCAGTTAATCAAAGCATGACCATCAGTCGTGATTTGTGCGCAGACTGCACAGAAACTGTGATGCAATACATCGATAATCAGGTCGAGATGGTCATATTTAAAGGCAAGGAGGCAGCAGATGATCCTGTCGATAATAATCCCGGCATATAATGCAGAGCCGTACCTGTCAAAGCTCCTGGACAAGCTCTATCCTCAGCTTGACGACCAGGTCGAGATCATAGTAGTCGACGACGGCAGCAGCGTACCTGTAAAGGTGGCAGATGATCTCCTCGTCAGATTATACAGACAGGACAATCAGGGAGTATCTTTTGCACGAAACCTCGGAATAGACAAAGCAAGAGGCGATTATATCTGCTTTATCGACAGTGACGACATGGTCTCCGACGATTACGTGACAAAAATCCTTGAAAAGACAAAGGATGAGCCCGACATAATCGAGTTTTCGTGGAAGAGCCTTAACGAAAAAGGCTGGAAAATGGATTACAAGCTAAAAGACGATAACGACAGGCTCTCCAATCCGGCAGTGTGGTGCAGATGCTTTAAAAGGTCCTTTATCGGAGACGTGAGATTCAGTACCAAAAAAGACACCACTGAGGACGAGGATTTTTCCCGGAGGATCGGATATCTGGACAGGGAGAGGTCCGCAGATGTAAAAGTCGGGATAATAACAGAATATTTGTATTTTTACCGGGACGACGTACCCATGAGCAAGATCAAGAGATTCGCAGCAGGCTATATGAACACCAAAAAGGTCATTTATTACTATGACCACGTCACAGAGGATATGACTTACCTCATCGACCAGATTCGGGAGGACGATGAGACAAATGCAGTCTATCTCATGACAAACAGGTGCGATATTCCGGAGCTAAAAAGGTGGTGCAGGATCATCCCTCCAAAAGTAGACTGGTGTCACTATCTAAAAGGCGAAAAGACAAAGCTCGTCGAGGTAAAAAAGATCCCATTAAAGACCCAGGTTGTTATTTACAGGGCCCATATTCCACCAGTCGGCGGAATAGGCACTTTTATCCAGCATTTTATCGACACCTTTTGGCAGCAGTACGATATCACGGTCCTGTGCAGGACCATATACTGCACCAAATATGAGCAGTACAGCAAAAAGGTCAGGGTAATTGCAGATTCGATAAAATTGCCGGATGGAAAGCTCACACCCATAGGAGAGGGCGGATCAGGGCAGCAGATCGCCTGCGACAGCCTGATCGTAGTCTCATTTATGGACGCAATGCCGACAAACGTCTACGCAAAGCAGAAAATACGCATGTGCCATGCCTGCAAGACTCAGCCTGACTGGAATATTCCACAGGATGCTGACAGGGTGCTGTACGTATCAGAGACGGCCATGAAAAGCCACGGAGTGGATCATGGGACCGTAATCCATAACCTCTGCAGTGCGCCAAAAGACAAAGCACTGATCCTGGTATCTGCCACAAGATTTCCGGCTCCTGACAAGGGGGATATTGTCAACAGGATGCGGAAACTTGCCCAGATGCTCAATGACAAAAAGATAAGCTATATATGGCTCAATTTTGCCGATGGCAAGATGGAGGATCCTCCGAAAAATTTCTTTAACATGGGCCAGTCGACCATCATGCCGGAGCTCATAAGGGCAGCAGACTATCTGGTGCAGCTCTCCGATTCAGAGTGCTGGTCCTATGCCTGCCTTGAGGCTCTTATGGCAGGGACTCCGCTACTGTGTACTCCGTTCCCGTCAGTGTTTGAAATGGGAGCAAAAGACAAAGTAAATGCCCACATCATACCATTCGACATGGACTTTGACGTGGAGATTCTTAAGGACAAGCCGTCATTTAAGTACGAATATGACAACGAGGGCATCAGAGATAAGTGGAGGGAGATCCTTGGAAATACCGTCCCTGTGGGAGACTATAAGCCGCAGGAAAAGGTCAGGGTCCAGGTCATAAGTGAGTATATGGACATGGAGCTCCACTGCACAATGAGACGAGGAGAGGAGTTCATTGTTCGAAAAGACAGAGCAATGGCGCTCATAGAACAGCATTTTGTAAAGATAATAGGAGAGTAAATCATTCTTATGAGGGGACGAAAGCCAAGCCAAAAGAGCAGGTATTATCTCCCATCCAAGAGCTATCGCCTGGCACAGGATTATGCAGCTAATTATGAGTGCTGGTCAGCTGAGATCAAGAGCCTGAGAAATCAGTCAAGAGCTATCGACTACTCCAAGGACAAGGTACAGTCCTCAGGATCCTATG
>JAZNEA010000089.1:0-12027 GCA_045588325.1 Clostridia bacterium | reverse complement strand
TGGTGTAGCCGTTGCCCCTGGTGTTGCTGTCGGCGTTGCAGTTGGTGTGGCCGTTGCCCCTGGTGTTGCTGTTGGCGTAGCAGTCAGGGCTCCCCCGCAGGCAGCCACGCATAACAGGGCAACTACAGTCAGCAAAACCAGAATCGCTCTTACACTTCTCTTCATCTCTACCTCCAAATCCTGTTGTTTACATCACTATTTTAAGCCTCATTTCTTTGTTGGTAAACATCGAATTTTATCTAAAATTGCAATTCTCTCCTCCCTTGGTTATTATGTTGCATATACACTTCCGGAGGAAAATCCATGCTTAAGAAATACGCCGATTTAATCACCCGCGTTGGTGCCAATGTTCACTGCGGAGACCTTGTTGCCATTAACGCTGACATTAACAACGCCGCCTTTGCCCGCCTGGTTCAGGAATCAGCATACGAGGCCGGCGCCAAGAGAGTTTTTATGTACTGGAGGGATGAGCTCTCCTCCAAAATAAAATATACCTTTGAGTCCGCATCAGACCTGGCAGACATCCCCGCTTGGGTTGCAGACTCCCGCAACTACATTGCCGAAAATCACATGGCCTACATAAGCATCCTGTCCGATGACCCGGACATTTTTGCCGACGTGGACCCTGCCAAACTCATATCTTCGTCCCGTTCCATGCGTCAGGCCTGCAAAAAGTTCTACGATGCCTCCATGATTAACGACATTCGCTGGTGCCTCGCCGCCATGCCAACCCCTGCGTGGGCTAAGAGGGTATGCCCTGACCTCAGCGAAGAAGAGGCCGTAGAGGCACTGTGGCAGAAAATCGCAAGGTCCATGAGACTGGATACTCCAGACCCGGTAGAATCCTGGCGCAAGCATCTTGAGGAGATGGCCCACCACGCCAGGGCGCTGAACAGCATGGACCTGGTAGAGCTACACTATACCAATTCTCTGGGAACAAATTTGACCATGGGTCTGCCTAAGGGCTATCATTTCGTCTCTGCAGGAGAGGTTGCAACAGACGGATATGCCTTCATTGCGAATATGCCAACGGAGGAAGTGTTCTCCGCTCCCCATCGTCTTAAGGTGGACGGCAAAGTGGTTGCCTCCATGCCCCTGATCCACAACGGCTCTATAGTCGAGGACTTTGGCATGACCTTTAAGGACGGCAAGGTAGTAGATTTCTACGCAGCCAAGGGGTACGACATTCTCAAGGGCATTATCGACACCGATGAGGGCGCCGCCAGACTCGGCGAGGTTGCCCTGGTCCCCCACAACAGCCCCATTTCCAACATGAACACCTTGTTCTACAACACTCTGTTTGACGAAAATGCCAGTTGCCACCTGGCTCTGGGCAGGGCATACGGCTCCTGCGTTGCTGGTGGAGAGGCCATGTCCGAGGAGGAGAAGCTGGCGGCCGGGATCAACTGTTCCGCGGAGCATGTGGACTTTATGATTGGCACCCCAGACCTGAGCATAATCGGAAAGGACAGCTCTGGCCGAGAGATTCCGATCTTTGTCAACGGAAACTTTGTGTTTTAGATAATAGGTAAGAGTTAGGAGATAAAAAAGTTGGCTAGCGAATAGTTAGCCAACTTTTTATTTGAGATAATAGATAAGATTTAAGAGTTAATAAAATTGGTCAGCTGTTAACTCATAACTAGCCCACTTTCTTCTCTTTTATCTCTTAGTTCTTAACTGCCCTTTTCACTCTTCACTTTTCACTTTTAACTAAGCACCCCCGGGTTCTTAGGGCAGCGCCCTAAGCCGTGCCTCCGGCGCTTGCGGGAGTAGCCGGCGCCTTTTGGTTACTTTGGGGCGGTCCAAAGTAACAACATCCTATGGCAATATATGTCCCGCATCCAGATACAGTCTATACCAGTCCTCACGGCTCAGTTCCGTCTCCGAGGCCTTGACTGCAGATGCTATGCGCTCTATTTTTGTGGTTCCCATAACAACCTGCATGTTTGCGGGATGCCTCATTATCCATGCTGCACCCAAGCCGGTCACATCCAGACCGTATTCTGGTGCCAGCGCCTCCATTGTCTCGTTGAGCTTTGCGTACTGGGGATTGCCTACATAGCAACCTCCCCAATTAGGCATCTGGAATGGCGACCACGCTTGGATGGTCACCTTGTTGATGCGACAGTAGTCCAGCACCGCTCCGTCTCTGTCGGCAGAACCTTCTGTGTCCATATCCACCTCCAGTCCAGCAGCCACCATGTTAGAAACTGGTATGCTAAACTGCAACTGATTTGCCTGCAAGGTCTGCTTTACGCTAGTATTCAGCAGTTGCATCTGGCTAGGTCGATGATTGGACACGCCAAAATGCCTGACCTTACCCGAACTTTCCAAAACATCAAAGGCCTCTGCAACCTCGTCAGGCTCCACCAATGCGTCTGGCCTGTGTAACAGCAGCATGTCCAGATAATCCGTCTGCAACCTCGTCAGAATGTTGTCCACTGACTCCAATATGTATTCCTTGGACTGGTCGTACCTGCCAGGGCGAATGCCACACTTGGACTGAATGAACATATCCTCTCTGTGCAGGCTCTTGTCCTCGGCCAGCAGCCTTCCAAAATGTTCCTCGCATCTGCCTCCGTCGTATATGTCCGCGTGGTCAAAGAAGTTTGCCCCCATGTCCATAGCACCGTGGACGAACTTGCCCAACTGCTCCTGGCCCATGTTGCCGATTCTCATGCATCCCACCACCACTGCCGGCACCTGCAATCCAGATTTTCCTAAGCTTACCTTTTTCATGTTTCCTCCAAAAAAGTCCCGCAAAAAGCAGGACTTAAGTTCATTATTTTAAATTTTCGGGGTTCAGGCACTCCAGTTCTGGCACCACAAATCTGCCATCCTTGCGGATCAGCACATCGTCAAACCAGATTTCGCCTCCACCATACTCAGGTGTCATAATGAGCACCAGGTCCCAGTGCAAAGCAGACTTGTTACCGTTGTCGCAGTCGTCGTAACTGTTGCCGGGAGTAAAGTGGATGGATCCTGCAATCTTCTCGTCAAAAAGTGTGTCCAACATGGGCTTGTTAATATATGGATTCACGCCAATTGCGAACTCGCCCACATACCTTGCGCCGTCGTCCACATCAAAAATCTTGTTAATTGTTTCGGTGTCGTTTGCTGTTGCCTCCACAATCTTGCCATCCTTAAATGTCAGGCGAACGTCCTCAAACTTCTTGCCCTGGTTCATGGACGGTGTGTTGTAATGGATAACTCCATTGACAGAATCCTTAACTGGTGCAGAGTAAATCTCGCCATCGGGGATGTTCAAGGAGCCTGCGCACTTGATGGCGGGCATTCCCTTAATGGAGAAGGTGATGTCTGTATCCTGCGCAACCAGCCTGACCTTGTCCGTGCGCTCCATCAACGCCTTGAGGGAATCCATTGCCCTGTCCATCTTGGAGTAATCCAGACAGCATACGTCAAAGTAAAAGTCCTCGAAGGCCTCTGTTGATTGGCCTGCAGACTGGGCCATGCCGGGGGTTGGCCAGCGCATTACGCACCACTTGGTATGGTTAAGACGAATATCCATATGCACCAGCTTGGAATATCCCAATTGATATGCCTTGCGCTGCTCCGCAGGAACGTCCACCTCCTCAAAGAGGTTGTCGCCACCGCGAATCCCAATATACGCATCCATGTCGGACATGCGATATGCGTCGTACTTTGCCATGAGGGCAGCCTGTTCGTCGGTCATGCCCATCATGATGGCTCTCTTTACGCCAGGATCAACCACCTGAATAAAAGGGTGTCCCCCAACCTTGTATGTCTCCTCTGCGATTGCCTTGCCAATCTCAGGATCTACACCTGTCATCTCAACCAGAAGCTTCTCCCCAGGCTGAATTTTGCAGGAATAGTTGACCAAATTGTGTGCTAGTGTCTGAATTCTGCTATCTCTCATACCACCCTCTTAATTACAATGTCTCCAATTTTTCCATAATGGTAGCGATAACCTTGTCCAAGGCTCCCTCCTCAAAGGGGCTGGCCAAACCTGCCATCTTTACCAATGTGTTAAATGCGTATTTTCCTCCGCGGGCGGCGTGATCCATGTACCTTGCCAGTGCGTCCTCATAGTTTTCCAGGGACTCGGACAGGAACTCCAACGCCACAACCTGTGCCAGGCAGTAATCGATGTAATAGAAGGGGCTCTCGTAGATATGCATCTGGTGCTGCCATCTCGTTCCCTTTTCCAAATAAGGAATACCCTGGTATGAAATATAAGGTCTGTATTTTGCCTCCAACTCCAACCATACCTGATTGCGCTCTGCTGGTGTCATGTTGGGCTCCTGGTACACTCTGTGCTGGAACTCATCCACAATTACTCCATAAGGAATAAATGTCAGAGCGTCTGTCAAATGCTTACGACAATATGCCTTAGCGTCTGCAAAGAACAGATGCATCCAGGGCCAGCTGAAAAATTCCATGCTCATGGAGTGTGTCTCTGCAGTTTCCATAGAACCAACGTCACTCTCCAAATCGCCCTCGTAGTTTGCCTTATGCATTGCCCATGCGTGGCCAAACTCGTGGGTCATTACGTCGATATCTCCAGAAGAACCATTAAAGTTGGCCAGAATAAAGGGCTGCTTGAATCTGGCAAAGTTTGTGCAGTATCCGCCTCCCCACTTGCCCACTCTGGGCTCCACGTCAAAGGCCTCTGCCTCCTGCATTGCCTCCATGAATGCTCCTATCTCAGGGTTCATCTCGTTGTACATCTGCTTTGCAGCAGCAAAGATCTCGTCCTTGTTGCCCATAGGACGTGGGTTGCCCTCAGCTGATACGATGTCGTTATCGTAAATCATAATCTGGTCAATGCCCAACTCCTTGGCAATCTTGGCCTTAATATCGCGGACTGCAGGAACAATTGACTCCAGCACGTTGGCGCGGAACTTCTCAACCATATCCTTGTCGTAGTCTATACGTCCCATGCGGTAATAGCCCAGCTCAATGTAATTCTCATATCCTAACTTTTTGGCCATGCGATCACGAACGCGAACCAAATCGTCATAATATTTGTCCAACTGATCAGAGACGGACTCCAATCCCTTGCCAATTGCCTCGGATGCAGCCCTTCTCACATTGCGATCCTGGTCCTCCAAAAATCCGCGCACATAGGACAGAGGCTTTTTCTCTCCATTCCAATCCAACATCAGACCGCTCATGAGCTGTGAGTAGCCAGTAACTAACGCATTCTCCTCCTGCTCATCTTGAATAATTGCCTCGCTGTGCGCCTTTTTGGCAAACTCATAGTTCAGGAAAATAGGAGCGGGCAATGCCTTTTCCAACTCTGCCCTATATGGGCTGGTGAGCATCAGGTCGGCCATCTTTACCAACAAGTTGGATGCCAGAGGGCCATTTTCGTCGTAATAATCCTGCTCCTCCTTATAAAACTCGTTGCTCATGTCCAGGGTAAATCTGCACTGAGCCAATGCTGAATTAGTGAAAAAGTCGCATGCTCCACCATCCAGGAACTCCTTACGTGCCTGCAGCACCTGCTCAGCAGATGTGGCTGCCAGAACATCGGATTCAAACTTGTTATAGGCCTCAGTCAACGCCTCTATAGTCGCTCTCTTGTAAGGTAAATCCTTTACCTTTGTCATTGGTGTTTCCTCCCTTATCTATTGGTATATATCTTCAAAATCCATTTTTGACAATCTATGATATGTGGCACCCAGTCCGTCCAGACAAACACAATACCTGTAGTCGTCGGGCTCGCCCTGAGGGAACCAAAGAACGTAGTCCATGCCACTCTCGTCCGTGGTCCTGCACTCCACATGATCTGAATACTTATCAAATGTTGCCCGGATCTGCTCTATGGTGACTCCCGGCTGTTGTACCAACTCTATCAGTTCTCGCAGGTGTGGCTTTTCTGGCACGTTTTCCCCGACGAATCTCACCCCCTGAGCTGGTACGGTAATGCGCACCTGTGGCCCCTTAATCCTGTAGGACATCTCCCCCAATGTAGGCCTGGCCAACTGGAACAATTGGTCCATAGCCCCCTCAAGGTCTCCGTCGCCAACAAAATGTCTGAGGCTGCGCTCCTGGTAGTTGAGGCTTATATCCGTAACGCTGTAGCCCAATTTCATATGGGCCTCCTTAATGTTGTCCAGTATGTTGTTGTATAACCCCATTAAGGACATCAATCAGAGTTCCTCCTTATGTGCGTTCTTAAATCCTTCTCCAAAAACCTCGGTGGCCTTGGACACAATCATAAATGCCTCGGAATCTACCTCCTTGACCACGTCCTTGATCTTTGGGAAATTCTGCTTCTTGGCAACGGTCATGAGAACTCGTCTGTCCTGCTTAGTATATGCTCCCTCTCCCTCCAAGGCAGTGACTCCAACATTAATCTCCTTAAGAAGTCGCTCTGCAATCTCCTGATGACGGTTGCTGACGATATATACCAGCTCTGCCTCGTCTGTGCCATACAGCACCATATCAAATACTGTGCTGTTCACAAACAGCGCAACTGATGCAAAGAGTCCCAACTCGATATTTCTAAAGGCTATCGCAGATGCTGCCACAATTGTCATATCTATCAGCAACAAAATGGTGCCGGTCTTAACATGGCGGTATTTGAGGTGGACCAGCTTAATAATAACATCTACGCCGCCAGTGGTACCTCCACACCTGAACACAAGGCCCATTCCCACAGCCATCAGCACTCCTCCTGCCAGCGCAGCCAGCAGATAGTTCTCTGTTACACCAATACCTCCGTTCCAACCTCTAAATACATCCATCAAAATGGAGATAAGCACTGTGGAATAACATGTGGACAGCAGAAACTCCTTGCCAAATCGCCTGAGACCCAGGGCCAAAATGGGTATATTAAGGATAAAGACAATGACGCCAGGGCCCAATGGAATAAAGTTATCCAGGATAATACCAATTCCCGTAAGGCCTCCGGGAGCCAGATCCAATGGATCCAAAAAATAGGCTACACCAAGAGAGTACAGCGCAGATCCAATCGTGAGCTTAAATAACTTCCATAAATATTCCCGTAGTTTCTGTCTCTTAGACATCGTTTGTATTCCTCGCAAATTTCTGTATTCCCCATACGCAGGTCATTATAACCAAGGCTGACACTATTGTCACCCAGGAAAAGGGCTCCCTTAGGATAAGGATGCCCGCTGCCACCGATACAACGGTAGTTATATTTGAAAACGCCGTGGCCTGCACCACAGGCAAATATGTATTAGTGTAGTTGACCCCAAAAAATCCCACAATGCTGGCCACAATTCCCAAGTATAGTATGTCCACAATATAACCCGGCCTTTGGATTGGCTCTACCAACGCCATAAGGTGATCGCGGTTCTCCAACAGTGCCAAGATCAAAAACGAAATGGCCGCTACTGCGAACATGGCAAAAGTGCGCTCAAAGGCAGTAAATTGGTGGCGGCTCCCCCTGCTGATCAAATTGAATGTCCCCGCCGCTATGGCAGATAACAACAGTAACGCCACACCCCATATAGTGGTTGTTCCCGCAACCGTGTCCGACACAGAAAGGGCAGAAACCGCAATAACCGATATGCCGCACAGCAAATACTGTTTCCAGGTTGGTCTCTCCTTAAGGAAAAGGGTCGCCTCTAATGTTCCAATGACAGGAACCAGCGCAATCATAACTGCGTTCAGTGTGGACGTGGCCTGCAGCAGGCCATAGTTGCCCGCGATGAAATAAACAACTGGTTGGCAAAGCCCCAGCAAGATCAACTTATGCCATGGTCGCCCCTTAAAGTTAAGCTTTTTCCTCCCTGCCAAAGCTATTATACCCATCACTCCCGTTGCCAACAAAAAGCGATGAGTCAAAAAGACCATGTTCGATACACCCTGAGATTCCAGAGCATCCATGGTGAACACAAAGCTAAAGCCAAAAACGATATTAGATAATATGCCAATAAGTATGGCAGACCGTCTTTGCTGCATATCAATAGAGCTTCTGCATCTTTCCCCACACCCACATAACAAAACGCTTAGGCATAATGCGTGCCATTGTATGAAGGAGCTTGGCATACAGCCCAGGAACGCAGGTGTCGCCCTTTCCCTTGGATATATACTTCATAGCCTTATCTACTACAAAATCCGTAGTATATACCTTGTCGAATTTTGTAATACGCTGCTTATCGTTGGCTCTGTCAAAAAACGATGTCATTACCCAGTATGGGCAAAAAGCGATGGAGCGAATGCCTCTGGGGCGGAGTTCTACATTAAGAGACCTGCTCCAGCTTAGGACGAAGGCCTTGGATGCCGCATATATAGATGCGTGGGGAAGAGGCATGAATGCGGACATCGAATCAATGTTAAGAATAATGCCGCTGCGATTCATGTAAGGAAGCACTGTCTGTGCCATGGCAACATAGGCCCGACAATTCAGATCAATCATACCTGCATTATCCGCCGGGGAAATCTCCTCAAAGGTTCCAAACTTGCCAAACCCGCTGCCGTTAACCAGCAACTGAACCCATGGCTGTTCCTCTGCCAGGGCCTTAGCGATGACGTCAATACTATCCATCTCCGTAAGATCCAACGAAAAGGTTCTGATAGGTGTCGTTGTCCAGGAACTAAGCTGGTCCAGCCTCTCTTGGTTGCGAGCGATGGCCCAAATCTGGTCTAATTTGTACTCCTTATCTACGCGCAGCAGGAACTCCCTGCCCATGCCCGAAGACGCTCCTGTGATTATGGCTATCCTCATAAACTCCACCTCCTGAAAATGTTTAAACACACATATTGTAACATAAAAAGAGAAGATGGTTAATTCCATCTCCCCTTATATAACGGACTTCAATTATCATTACTTTTTCATCTGGCGCAGAAACAACATCACTGCCAGGCCGAGCGAGGCAACAGCGTATCCGAGCACCCACCATAGATGAGGAAATATGTTAGAAAAATCACCTGCGAGGACTGCTTGCTCCACTTTCACGGCGTGAACGAACGGGAAGAGATAAGCAATTTTCTTAAACCAACCGCCCACAAGATCAAGGTCAAACCAGACTCCAGACAACCAGGCAGAAAGATTGGTAAGCAGGGCTCCACATATTCCTCCAACCTGTTTATCACTTAAGATGCTGCCAAAAAGCAAGCCCAAAGCAATAAAGAGAACGGAAATCGGTATTATAAAAGCGATAGCGAACAGAATATTCACCGTAACATCAAGGCCAATGAATAATGCAACGATGTAGCAAATAATGCTCTGTGCTACAGCGAACGGAACTATAGGCAATGTGTAGCCGAGTATAAAATCAAGCGGAGTAAGCGGCGTGGTATATAATCGTTGGAGCAACGAGCTTCCTCTGTCCTTTGCAATAAGCGTCGCTGAAAAAAGTGTCATAAACGAGAGTCCAAACACGGTTATTCCGGGAGTCAGGTGTTCGATCTCAAATAGCGATACAGGCACATTTGCTTGAATGGCACTTAACAGCAGGATTAAAACGAGAGGGAATCCCAGGCCAAAAATCACGGTCAGGGGGTCTCGAATAATTTCTTTGGTATTTCTTTTGGCGAACGTCAACATTTTCATCGTTTCACCCCCTTAACAATACGGACAAAGGCCTCCTCAAAGTTCTCTGTTCCTGCTGACTCCTTTATGCTTTTGGCAGTATCACAAACGAGCAATCTCCCGTCCTTCATAATAGCAATTCGGTCAGACAGTGCCTCCGCCTCCTCCATGTAGTGTGTCGTTAAGATAATCGTCACCTTGCCCTTTAAGGAGCGGATCACATCCCAAAGATCGCTTCGCGCTATCACATCAAGACCCAGTGTAGGCTCATCGAGAAAAAGAATTTTGGGCTCACTTATAAGAGCCATGGCTATGCTAAGCCTCCTCTGCCAACCGCCAGATAGCTTCCCTGCCTTTCTGTCAATCACCCCTTCAAGTCCAAGAAGCTCTGTAATCTGCTTGATTTTTGCACTTCTATCATCCCGTCTAATGCCATGAACACCGCACATCAGATCAAGATTTTCCCAAACAGAAAGTCCAGGCGCAACTGCGGTTTCCTGCGGAGATACCGCGATGGCAGATTTGACCTCACCAGCTTCCGTCTTAATGCTTTTCCCGAGCAAATAAGCATCTCCGCCTGTTGGCTCCGTAAGGCATGATAGCATTCTTATGGTTGTGGTCTTCCCTGCCCCGTTTACACCCAGCAGCGAGAACAATTCGCCCTCTTTAATGCAGAGTGACAACCCATCAACAGCGAGCACATCTCTATATCTTTTTGTGAGGTTTTCTATCTTTATTGCATACATGCGTCTCTCATCCCCTCTAAATGTTTTAAGCGTATTCCCTGGTATATGTCACTCAGCATATCGCTAATAAACTCCCATTCGAACGAAAGGAACGAGGTCGCAATCATAGTTGCTATGCCGTGAACACAGGTCCACATTTCCAGATGCATGCGCTCTGCTTTATCCTTAGTGACTCCATTGGCGTCCATAATCATCTGAACCGAAGCCTTAAAGTCAGGTGTCGGAGTAAGTTCTTTTTCTTGTCTGTCACACATATAAAGCAGCTTAAACAGTTCCTTTTCCTCTTTCGCAAAGCGAATATAAGCCAGACCGTATGATTTATATTTGGGGTATTGCCCACTTTCGGCCTCGTTTTTCAAAAAACCAAGATAAAGGTCGTAGACAGCAATTGTCACCTCTTCTTGTAATTTCTCCATGGTTGGAAAATTGGAGAATACGGGTTGCGTAGAGCAATTCAGCGCGGCTGCAATTGCCCTTGCATTTAAGGCTTGCACTCCTCCTTCCCTTACAAGATCAACGGCAGTTTTAATTATCTCTTCTTTTGTAATTTTCACCCTTGGCGCCATATCTCGCCTCCATAAAATATCTGTTGTTATATATCACTAGTTATTTTATCATATGAGAGAATATATTCAATAGTCCTGTTTAGATCTACACAACAAAAAAGCAAGTCCGAAGACTTGCTAAAGTTATTTCAACGACTCTAAATAGACGGATAGATATAGCTAAGTTACTCCGCAGCCTTTATTCTGATAAATCTGATATAGTTGAAAATATTAGTTGAAATAAATAAAACAGAATTAACGAGTAGCACAATTCCTACCCCTATCCAAAGCCCTGCCAGTCCAAGATTCTGATACTCGCCATTAACGAAAAATATAGATTGTGTCCATAAATTACTAATTATTAACGCAAGTAGCCCGCTGGAAAGGGAGACAATCACAAAGTTACGCCTATTCCATTTGATACAGAACAACGATACGCAGTGCAAGAATATAACCGTCAGCTGAAAGACAGCAAAACTGGCTCCATCGATTACCTGTGTAATAAACGCCCAAGACAACCAGGTAGTAGTTATTACGGCAAAAACAACAACGAATAGCAACCACAAAACCCTGCAAACAAACCTTGATCCTCTGTCAGGTTTTTCACAGTTTAACCCCTTCTCTGCGCGAAGGTTTCCTGAAACAAATCCATGCTTATTACTACGCATATAGTCTCCTTTCTTTAACATCATGACGTCTCAAACAAAACAGCATTAAATAACTGTGGTAAATCACTTTACTAATTAAATTATATCGAATATCGATAAAACTTCAAGTATCGAACACATGACACTCTCTCTTGCGGTTACCGCATCAGACTTCGCTTCTTCGCAGCTCGTCTTCTGCGACCGCTGCGCCAACCCCTGTTCGCTTTCTCTCGCACTGCGAGCGCTCTCATGGGTCGCAGTTAACAGCCTCCTTCGCGATTGCGCATTCCTTCTCTTTCCGTCTCATGCGCATATCGCCATGGCCCCACCCCGCACCCTAGAGCATACGGCTTTTTTACACAACAAAAAAGCAAGTCCGAAGACTTGCTCTCTTGGCGCCTTTTATGTGACTCGAACACATGACACTACGGTTAACAGCCGTATGCTCTACCGACTGAGCTAAAAAGGCTTATATATCCGGCATGTATCTATCTTCCCGGGCCGTCGCCAGCCAAGTATTGTCGACGTATGGAGCCTTAACTACTGTGTTCGGTATGGGAACAGGTGTTGCCCTCCCTCTATTCACACCGGATTAGCTC
>JAZNEA010000088.1:0-1862 GCA_045588325.1 Clostridia bacterium | reverse complement strand
GCCTGCCATGGAACCAATACCATCTCCCAAGAGTGTCTTGTCCAAACCAGGATCAGCAATCAGATCCTGACCAATGATTGTGGACAGGTTCTTGTGGTCAGCAATATGCTCTGCAAATACAACGAATGCAACGGGAACGTATGCGATGGCAACTGCGCCGACGTAGGCCAGGTCAAGTGACTCAAATCCACCCAAGGCCTTGATGAATGTGAACTCAGGAACCTTCAGGAAGGAGGCAAGGGAAACCTCAGCAAACAGGTTGGTAAAAGCGGAGTAGTTCATGATAACCAGCTCCTCAACGCCTGTGAGAGAACCTACAAGTGTGATAAGGGAGGCCAGGATGTAGCCAGAAACGATACCGATAATAAAGGGGATCAAGCGAGCCATCTTTTTGCCATAAACGGAGCAAACCATAACGATTGCCAAGGTGAAAAGTCCGCACAGAATGTGCATGCCTGTTGTCACATCAAAGATGTATGCGCTGGCATCTGCGCTATATGTACCGGAAACCAAATCGCCAATGGCATTGCCTGCCAGAGACAGACCGATGATAGCAACTGTGGGGCCGATAACTACTGCGGGCATCAGTTTGGAAACCCAGTTCGTGCCGGCAACACGTACTACGATAGCAATAATAACGTATACTAGGCCGGCGAAAACAGCACCCATGATAAGTCCAAGGAAGCCCAACTCTACAGTTGCTGCGCCGGCAAAGGCAGCCAGCATGGAACCGATAAAGGCAAAGGAGCTACCCAGGAAAACGGGGCTGCGGAACTTGGTGAAGAGCTGGTATACGATGGTACCTACGCCAGCACCAAAAAGTGCTGCTGCGGGATGCATTCCGTTGCCAATGATTTTTGGAACCAGAATGGTTGCTGCAAGGATAGCCAGAACCTGCTGGAAAGCAAAGGCAAGCAAATGCTTAAACTGAGGTCTATCCTTAATGTTATAGATGAGATTCATTTTGTTCCTCCGTTTGATTTATTTTTATAATGACAGCCAAGGGCTGAGATTATCACAACTAACGATCCAACAGACAGACGCGGGTTTCGCCGTCCAACTCGGCCAACCTCACGGAAACTAACTCGCTGCGGGAAGTGGGGACGTTTTTGCCAACATAATCGGCACGGATGGGCAGCTCTCGATGGCCTCGATCCACCAATACAGCCAGCTGAACTCGGGCGGGTCTGCCCAGTGAGGACAAAACTGCGTCCATGGCGGCCCTGGCGGTGCGGCCGGTATACAGAACGTCGTCCACCAGCACCACGGTCTTGCCAACAACATCTACGGAGCAATGGGAGCCTCGGACCACAGGGTCGGGGGATGCAGGGGAGAGATCGTCGCGATACAAGGTAATGTCCAGGTCTCCAACAGGGATATCCGAACCACCAACGGAGCGGATGTTATCTGCCAGTCGCTGGGCCAGCGGCACTCCACGTGTCATAATGCCCAACATAACCAGATTGTCACAACCATCGTTGCGCTCAATAATCTGGTGGGCCATACGGAGAAGGGCTCGGTTGACGGCCTGTTCATCCATTAGTTCGGACTTAAAAATCATCTGCACCTCAAAAAAATAATCCCGCCGAGTCGACAGGATCCCTGGTTTTAGCCCCAGAAAAGGGACAAAATATGATGGCATCTTGTCGGCATCGTTGCACCGAATTAAAGACTTATTTAAGGACATATTACAAAGAACGACAACCATTGTCAACGCTTTGTTGCCATCCAAAAATAGGTGTGATAAGATTATATAAGTCCAAACAAAGGAGATATATCATGAGGAACGTTCATATAATGGATCACCCCCTTATTATGCACAAGATCAGCATTCTGAGGGACAAGAACACAGATACCAAGGA
>JAZNEA010000087.1:0-9015 GCA_045588325.1 Clostridia bacterium | reverse complement strand
CACCAGCAAACACCAAAATTAAATACCCAGTACCACCACGGACGGGCAACGACTGTAGTCAGTGACCCATCTTCTTGCGCCTTGTAGACTTGATATGTATCAAAATAAAATTCGCCGTTTTGGAAATCGTCCGTATATTTGTTTTCCCAATCGTAATTCAATTGAATATCATCTAATTTTTTCTTTTCAACAAAAGTTCCGTTTGAAGAATTATAAATGTAAGCATCAGCAGAATTATATACAATGAGTTGATTATTGGAAAGCTCAAAGTACACATTTCTTAAATACGGCGTCGATACCGCCCAAAGAAATCGGCCTTCTTCAGAATAGACATTTACATAGGAGGCATCATTATAGCATACATAAATTTGATGTAGATCTTCATCATGTAAAACCGTAGCAATTTCGTCTGGAGCAAACAGTTCTACCTGCACTTTTTGATAGTTTTCGTTATCTCGTGTGCATATTGATCTGCCTATCAAACCGATAGCAATCCCAGTGAGAAATATCAGTATGAAAACAACAAATAAAATTCTTTTGGTACTTGTCATAGGCCTTACACCTCTTTTATAGAAACTTCGATATGTTATACTAAACTGCTGTAAAATGAACTTTTGAGTTTCGCTCAAAATCATCATTTGTCCCAACGCAAACTTGGGGCATTTTTTAATTTTGAACACCCATTTTGGGAAATTTTCTTTGAAATCCACTTAGAAAAGCTTGATTTTTCCCATTTTGAGCCGATTTTGACTTACTTTCTCGTCAAACACACCACACTTTCAACATGCCCTGTCCTGGGGAACATATCCACCACCGAGTACTTGTCCATCCTGTACCCTATTCCCTCCAGCAGCAGCACGTCACGGGCCAGCGTCTCCGGCTTACAGGACACATATACGATCCTGTCAGGTGACAGCTTGTCCAATGCCTCCACAATCTCTGGTCCGCATCCATGTCTGGGTGGGTCTATTATGCAGGTGTTGGCCCTCATTCCCTGGCTGGCCAGCTCCACCGCTGCTGCCTCCGCAGTTCCGCAGATATACCTGCAATTGGTCATATTGTTGAGCTCCGCATTGTGACGAGCATCTTCTATTGCCTGTGGCACTGTGTCCACGCCTATGATCTGCACCCCCTTGTCTCCTAAGCGAGATGCCAGACACAATCCGATAGTTCCTGTACCGCAGTACAGATCCAGGATGCTGCCGCCGACACCCGCTCCCTCCGTGGCATAATCGCAGGCGATGCCGTATAGTTTCTCCGTCTGTATGGGGTTAATCTGCAGGAACGCCAGGGGTGAAATGTCAAACTCCACGCCCATTATCACCTCTCGCACTGTAGCCTGGCCCCACAACAATGTGACGTTGGTTCCCATCATTACGTTGTCCTTTTTGGTATGCCAGTTGGCATAGACCGACACAACCTCAGGCATGCGTGCAGTCAAATATCCCACCAGCCCCAGCAGCCATGTACGTCCGCCGCGCTGCCTCTCCAGGGCCTCATGGCCTGATGTATTGAGAATAACTGTAACCATAAGGGATCCTGTCGTTGTTGTACGCAGATACAGTCCCCTCAGCAGGCCCTTGCCTGTGTTTTCGTCATAGACCGACACGGTTCCCATGTCCAAATAGCTCCTGAACATCTGCATACACTTGTTAATAAGGGGATTCTGTATGTTGCAATGGTCGCATTCCACCACATTGTGGCTGCCTGTGGAGTAAAATCCCACCTTGACGTTGCCGGACTTGTCCTTGGTCACAGGGTAAATGGCCTTATTCCTGTAGTTCTCCATGGCCGAACTGCCATCTGGACCACATGCGGGGCATACGCGATCCGGGCTAATATCTCCCGACTGCTTGCCTATCCTGACCAAGGCATCCTTGACTCGCTGAACCTTGGCCCTGACCTCTGCCTCATACGTAACGTGTCTGAAGGTACACCCTCCGCACCTGCCGGCCACCGGGCATCCCATATCCTCTGCCCTGTCTGGTGAGGCCGCCAGTATCCTGGTTATCTTAGCCCAGGCGTAGGTCTTGGCAACCTTGAGCACCAATGCCTCCACCCTGTCTCCCACAGCCGCAGACCGCACAAACACCACCATGTCGTCCACTCGGCCAACGCCATAGCCCTCCTGGGTCATGCCCGTTATATCCAATGTGATTGTGGCGTTCTTCTGTAGCATCTCAATGTCTCCGTACTGCGCATAAATAGTCATTTTCATTATACTCTTAACACGGTTGCTACTCAACAAAAAAGGGCGCTCCCAGTGGTTCCACGCAGGAACAAATTATTCTTGACTCCGCGGGGGAAACGGCTATAATGTTCGGAGACAAACAGTTTGGGAGTAAACTATTTTTGACAAAATTTTACAGGAGGTTATATGAACACGTCACACATCGGTCCACTCGTCCGACAGTTGTCGGTTGCCATTGGCAGACAGGTGGATTCTGGCAAAGAATTGGGCATTTCCAGAACACAATGCAGAATCATGGGATATTTGGCCCATCACAGCCAGGAACCTGTTTTCCAAAAGGACATCGAAGCCGTTTTGCATATTACCAAATCCACAGCATCTCAGCTAATTTCCTTTCTGGAGGAAAAGGGTCTGGTGGTCAGGGAGTCTGTCCCTGGCGATGCGAGATTAAAGTCTTTGACCTTGACAACTCTCGCCAAAGCTCACAGCTCCGAGGTAGAGGCATCTATTCTCCAGGTGGAGGAGTTAATGCGCAGAGGTATTTCACAAGAGGAAATGGACTCCTTTTTCTCTACCATAGATAAGATCATGCACAATCTGCGTAGCGCCCCGCAAACTGCTGAGTCTATTCCAGAAGATTAACCCAAGAAAGGAAAAATCATGTTATTAAAGCTTTCTAAATGTGTAAAGGGCTACTGGAAAGAAACCATTTTGGCCCCCACAACAGTTGCCATCGAGGTAGTAATGGAGGTTCTTATCCCCTACCTTATGGCCACCCTTATCGACCAGGGCATCGAGGTCGGCAACATGAATGTAATCCTGCGCACAGGCCTGTTCATGCTGCTCTGTTGCTGTTTCTCCATGGCTGGAGGAGCTTTTGCCGGTATTTTCGCCGCCAAGGCCTCTGCTGGTTTTGCCAAGAACATTCGCCGCCGTCTGTTCCACTCTGTGCAGGACTTCTCTTTCACCAACATTGATAAGTTCTCCACATCCAGTTTGGTAACCAGACTTACTACAGACGTATCATTTGTACAAAACGCGTTCCAGATGCTGATTCGTATCGCAGTGCGTTCCCCCCTCATGATGGTCTTCTCTCTGGTCATGGCCTTCAGGGTCAATGCCAGATTGGCTTTGGTATTCCTGGGCACCATTCCTGTCCTGGGAATCGGCCTGTTTATCATCGCCAAGAACGCCATGCCCACATTCACCAAGGTTTTCTCTACCTACGACGAGATGAACAACGTGGTTGACGAGAACCTGGCAGGTATTCGCGTAGTTAAGGCATTCGTTCGCGAGGATCACGAAAAGGGCAAGTTCCACGCCGTGTCCGAAAAGCTCTACCGTCTGTATGTCAGGGCTGAGCACATTTTGGCATTTAATAACCCCCTTATGTCATTCTGCATGTACACATGTACATTGCTGGTATCCTGGTTCGGTGCAAGGCTCATCGTAATGAGCGGAGGTACTACCCTCAGCACAGGTGGCCTTACCAGCCTTTTCTCCTACACCAGCCAGATGCTCATGTCCCTTATGAGCCTTTCCATGATTTTTGTTATGCTGACTATCTCTAAGACCTCCGCAGACAGAATCGTAGAAGTCCTGGACGAGACATCAGATATTGCAAGTCCTGAGACAAACGCTGTGACAGAGGTTGCAGACGGTTCAATCCAGTTTAAGAACGTCAGTTTCTACTACTATGGCAATCAGGATCACCTGAGCCTTAAGAATATCAACCTGGATATTAAGTCAGGCGAAACTATCGGCATCCTCGGTGGAACTGGTTCTTCCAAGTCCACACTGGTGCAGATGATCCCCAGACTCTACGATGTTACAGACGGACAGATGTTGGTAGGCGGTGTCGACGTCAAGGAGTATGATCTGGAGGCCCTCCGAAATCAGGTAGCCATGGTTCTGCAGAAAAACACCTTGTTCTCCGGCTCAATTAAGGAAAATCTGCGCTGGGGTAACCCGGATGCCACCGATGCAGAGCTGGAAGAGGCCTGCCGCATGGCCGATGCCCACGAATTTGTCTCCTCCTTCCCGGATGGATATGACACACATATCGAGCAGGGCGGAACCAACGTTTCCGGCGGACAAAAGCAGCGTTTGTGCATTGCCCGTGCATTGCTCAAAAAGCCTCGCATTCTCATCCTGGACGACTCCACCAGCGCCGTAGATACTGCCACGGATGCCAGGATCAGAGAATCATTCAGACAATACATCCCTGAGACCACCAAGCTCATCATCGCCCAGAGAATCTCCTCTGTACAGGATGCAGACAGGATTGTGGTCATGGACAACGGCACCATTGCAGATGTGGGCACACACGACGAGCTCCTGAGCAGATGCCATATTTACCAAGAAGTTTACTATTCTCAGCTAAAGGGAGGTGCCGACAATGAGTAATATGCGCGGTCCAGGCCCCGGTGGCCCAGGTGGCAGAAGAGGTCCGGGAGTTATACCTCCAGGAACAAAAATAGACCCCAAAACAGCCAAGAGATTGTTGGTTTACGTTGGCCGTAACAGAGCTCTCCTGGTTATCGTTGTAATCTGCATTTTGCTAAGTTCCATTGCTTCTGTAGCTGGTGGATTATTTACCCAGACCCTGGTGGACGACTATATCATCCCCCTCATGGCAGAATATGTCCCCGGAGCAGAGGCCAATGGCTTCTTTAGTGGATTGGCCAAGGCCATCCTGGTAATGGTGTTTATCTACATTGCAACCGTTACGCTCACCTTTACGTATAACTGGCTCATGGTGCGCGTGGCACACAACACCCTCAGGAGTGTGCGTAACGACATGTTCGACAAGATGCAGTCCCTGCCCATTCGCTACTTTGACTCCAATCACAGGGGCGACATAATGAGCCGCTTCACCAACGACGCAGATGCCATGCGACAGATGATTTCTCAGAGCTTGCCCCACGTGGTATCCTCTGTAATCACCGTTGTGGCCGTATTCTTTGGAATGCTCAGCATCAACGTGCCACTGACCATCTTTGTGTTACTGTTTGTTATTGCTACAACTACACTTACCAAGCCTATCGCCAAAAATAGTGCCAAGTTCTTTGTACAGCACCAGTCCTCCTTGGGTAAAGTGAACGGAAATATCGAGGAAATCATCAACGGACAAAAGGTTGTTAAGGTTTTCTGTCACGAAGATGCTGCCAAGGCCGATTTTGACAAGTTAAATGACGAGCTGGAGCATAACGCATACAGTGCTAACAAATTCTCCAACATTTTCTTCCCCATCATGGGCAACTTTGGCAACGTAATGTATGTAATGATCGCCCTGCTCGGTGGTATCATGGCCATCCGCTGGAACGCCGTTTCCCTGGGTGCAGTAGTTTCCTTCCTGGGCCTGTCCCGCAGCTTTGCGATGCCCATTAACCATCTGTCACAGCAAATCAGTTCCGTAATTATGGCTCTGGCCGGCGCTGCCCGTATCTTTGAGCTCATGGATCAGGAGCCTGAGGTTGACGGTGGCTACGTTACACTGGTCAATGTCACATACGACGAGGAGGGCAACATTCACGAGTCCGACAAAAAGACTGGCAACTGGGCATGGAGACATCCTCACCAGGCCAGCGGAGAGGTAACCTACACTCCTTTGGCTGGCGACATCCGCATGGTAGAAGTTGACTTTGCATACGTTCCTGAAAAGCAGGTATTGTACGACATCTCACTGTATGCAGAGCCTGGACAAAAGGTGGCCTTTGTAGGTGCAACCGGCGCCGGCAAGACAACAATCACCAACCTGCTGAACAGATTCTATGATATTGCCGATGGCAAGGTCAGATATGACGGAATCAACATTAACAAGATTAAGAAGGATGACCTGCGCAAGTCCTTGGGCATGGTTTTGCAGGACGTAAACCTGTTCACCGGAACTGTTATGGACAACATCCGCTATGGCAGACTGGATGCCACAGATGAGGAGTGCATTGAGGCCGCCAAGTTGGCTCATGCCCACGAATTCATCGAAATGTTGCCTCAGGGTTACAACACAATGCTCAAGAGCAATGGTAGCAACCTGTCACAGGGTCAGAGACAGCTCCTGTCCATCGCCCGAGTTGCTGTTGCCGATCCGCCAGTTATGATTTTGGACGAGGCAACATCATCCATCGACACCAGAACTGAGGCTATCGTACAGCGCGGTATGGACGCTCTCATGAAGGGGCGAACCGTATTTGTCATCGCCCACAGACTGTCTACTGTACAGAACTCCGATGTAATCATGGTTTTGGACCATGGACGCATCATAGAGCGCGGCACACATGACAGCCTGGTTGCTCAGAAGGGCAACTACTATAGGTTGTACACAGGCGCGTTTGAGCTGGAATAGACAAATAAAAGCGGAGCGGGAGCTTCGCTTTTTTGTAGTTAAGAACTAAAAGTGAAGAGTTAATAAAGTGGGTTAGTTAAAAGTTAACTAGTTACTCGTTAACCAACTTTTTTAACTCTTATCTCTTAACTATTAACTCAAACCGACCTTAGGACCATAGCGACCAGAACTTTTAACTCTTAACTTTTCGCTTACGAATAACTAACCGGCTGACAGCACGAGAGGATATTTTTCTTCTCGTGCTTTTTCTGTTTTTTATGATAAAATTAGCATATAAACGGCGTTGGATACCGGTCCATACAAACACCACAAATACAACGAAAGGAACAAATAAAGTTGCCGGTACCTCTTTGTTAGTTTACTTTTATGATTACATGCACCAATTGCGGACACAACTTTCCGGATGATTCCAAGTTCTGCCCTCAGTGCGGCACAGCAGTGGCCCTGCCCAAGGACACCCCTGCAGCACAGGATACAACAGACCATCCCACTAAAAGGCGTTCCAAATCTATTCTCATGGGCATATTTGCCTTTGCCCTGATTCTGATTCTTATCATCATTTTCTCCGTGCGCGCAGCCTCAAACAAGAGCTTTATCGCTTACGTTACCGATGAGGAGGTCTACGTAGCCAGTGGCAAACAGTACAAACCTGTTCTCGCTTTTGACGACAAGTACGAATTTGCCGGCTCCTTCTCCTTTGCCAGCCAGGATGGCACCAAGCTGCTGGTTACCGACGAGGACGGAGGCTTGTTCTACCTGGACACAAAGAGCAAATCCGCACCAGTTAAGCTTTCCAGCGACTATTCCACCGCGATAGCCAGCAAGGATTTTAAGGTTTTCACCTACATCAAGGATGACTCCCTTTATCAGTGCGACACCAGAGGAAATGCCATCCAGGGTGAGAAGAAGATTCAGAGCAAGGTTAGCCAGTTGACGGCCATTTCACCAAGCGGCAGCATCATTTACTACCTGGGCGAGGACGACACCTACTATGTCAAGGTGGGTCGCAATGCTCCCGAGGAGATTATATCCAAGGAGGACGGCCAGTTTTTGGGCACTTCTGAGGATTACAAGACAGTCTACTACCTCGTTGACGAGACTACACTCTGCATGAAGGCCGTGGGCAAGGAGGCCGTGGAGTTGGCCGAGAATGTCATGGATATATACGATTTCACCACCTATCCCATGCGCACCACCGACGGATCCTTCTACATCCTGACTGGAGAGCCCACCACAACTGTTCCTGATGCCCAGAGTTTCCTTTGCTATGTGGATGGCAAGGACGTCACCACCATTTCCGAGGACCTGAAAATCGGCGATTTCTACATTAGCATTAAGGTAGCCGCCGACAAGGACGCTGCCGTAGTCATGCTGACTGAGAGCACCACAAACGACCACACAATGTATATGGTAGTTGAGGATCAGATGGTTCAATGGGAAGAGGATGTTGACAGAATTTATGGCATCACCGACGATGGCGACTACGTCTACTACACAGATTCTATGGATGAGGATAACATTGGAGACCTGTATCGCGCCAAGGTAAGCACTAAACCCTCCACGGGCAACTTGCTGGATGAGGATGTTTCCATGTGCAATATCATGCCCAACGGCAAGGCATTCTACTTTAAGGACATCGACGAGGACAGCCATGGCAATCTGTACATCAATGGCAAGCTGATTTCGGAGGATGTATATGCCAAGATCAGCTACATCTCCTACCACGAAAAGTCAGGTGATCTGATGTTCTTTACGGACTATAACGTGGAAAAGAACCGTGGCTCCCTTTGCGTATATACTCGCAAGGCCAAGACTGTGGACGAGGACGTTTACAGCGCCGCCTTTACACAAGAGGGCACCATTTGTTACCTTAAGGACTACAAGGACGGCGAAGGCGACCTGTATCTCTCTAACCAGAGGACATCAATTGCTCAGGATGTATCCGATTTTGCCACGTCCTATGTCCTCAATCAGTACAGTATGTACAAGTAATACAAACAAGCACAGCAAAAGCAACAAAGATGCGTCCATAAAACGGCGCATCTTTTTCTTGTAATGTAGTAATTCCTTTGGTATAATCCTCAAGTACGCCGGGGTGTAGCGCAGTTGGTAGCGCGCTTGGTTTGGGACCAAGATGTCGCAGGTTCAAATCCTGTCATTCCGACCAAAAATCGCGGATTCGTCCGCACGAAAGCCGCAAAGCATCCATACTTTGCGGTCTTTTTTCTTCATCAGTTCAAGCTCAACGGCACTATTCTTTACAATTGGAGGAAAATATGGACAAGAATTACATTTATCAGATTTCAATAAGAAATTGGATTGAAAAAAGTTTAGGAGCCGAAATAATGGTTCCGGTATGGGGAATTAAAATATCTGATGGATATGACATTTGCATTCAAAGTCTTATTCTTCCACTTGAAGCTATAGGCAAGGAAATGGAAACAGATACATACAACGCTAATACATTGTCACCCGGGAT
>JAZNEA010000086.1:0-6040 GCA_045588325.1 Clostridia bacterium | reverse complement strand
ATAACGCCCCAGAGCTTGGCATCGACAACTCCCGCATCGGAATTGGTGGAGACAGCGCAGGGGCCACACTTGCAGTAGGTGTGTGCCTGATGGCAAAGGATAGGGAGCACCCTGTGAGATTCCTTTTCCAGATGTTGGCATATCCGTACCTCGATGCGAGAGGCGATAGTGAGTCCTGCAAGAAGTTTACCGATACACCCATGTGGAACTCGTCGCTCTCTGACCGCATAGGACCCATGACAAAGGTAGAAAAGGACTACCCCAACTATGTATATTATTCACCTGTGGAGGCAGAATCTTTTGACGGACTTCCCAGCGCGTACATCGAGACCGCAGAGTTTGACTGTCTCCACGACGACGGCATTCTGTATGCAGAAAAGCTCCGCTTAGCCGGCGTAGAGGTGGTTTTGAACGAGACCAGAGGCACCATGCACGGTTTTGACATTGTGCAAAATGCCCCCACCACAAAGGCGGCACTGGCAGCCAGGATCTGCTTTATGAGGGAGCAGTACGACAGCTGATGTGAGGGGAAGGCACTTAAGCTGGTTTGAAGTGTTCACTTGACGACATCACGATACCGTGATATTGTGGATCACACAGGAGTTTAAGAAACTGCCACCGCTTGAGTAAGGAGGTTACCATGTTCCACAAGGTCAAAAGCGTTGCTCCATTGCCAGACTTTAGACTAAGCGTGCAATTTAGCGAAGGGGTCACAAAGATGTATGACTTAGCCCCATTGTTCGACAAGATTCCCGCTTTCCAGTATTTGCATTACAACCCGGCAGAATTTAATGGTGTTGTTGTCGATTCCGGCGGCTACGGTATTGTTTGGAACGATGATTTGGATCTGTCCTGCGATGAGCTTTGGGACAATGGTACTATAGTGGAGACCCCATTTGACGGACTCATGGCATTCAGCGATGCCACAGAACTTTGGGGCCTAAATGAAAGCACATTGCGTAAGGCAATTGCGTACGGCAAACTGGTAAATGGCATCGATGTGTGTAAGTTTGGTAAACAATGGGTCATTTCCATTAGAGCTATGGAGCGTGAGTACGGAAGAGCGAACAGATAATTTCAAAAGCACTTGTCTTCGGATAGGTGCTTTTCTCTATGGCTCACAGGCACCCTGTATTTGTTTACACTCTATCGTTTCAACGATACAAATATACGCAATTCGTCAATTTACGATACGATATTGACAAAATCGTATCATTGAGTCAAGATATGATAAGGTATTATTCTGCTATGTGGAGGTACATATGTCACAATCAGTTTTTTGCGTTAATTGCAGGCAGCACACAACCTACACTCTCCAGAGCAAACAAACTACCAGAAACATTAGGGACAAAAAATATGTTTTCAGCGTTACTGCAGCTATATGCGACCACTGTGGCCAGGAGGTTTCCCCGCATGGCCTGATAGACCAAAATGTACAGGAAATAGACACCCAATATAGGGCACAGGAAAACCTGGTTTCTATATCCGACATCGAAAAGCTCATGAAAATATACAACATAGGCAACAGGCCTCTGTCTTTGGCCTTGGGGTTTGGAGAGATAACTATTGCCAGATATTTGGAGGGACAGGTGCCGTCCAAGGAATATTCCGACATAATCAGGGGCGCACTGACATCTCCTGCTCGGATGAGGGAGCTACTCAATGCGAATAGGGATCGTGTATCAGATGTGGCTTTTACCAAGGCTATTGCCGCCGTTGAGAGCATAGAGGAGTTGTTCACAGTATCCCGCAAGATGCTCCGAGTGATTGCATGCATATTTGACGAACTAAAAGAGGTAACACCTCTCATGCTCCAAAAGATTCTATATTTTGTTCAGGCAGTGCATCTGGGATTATATGGTAGGCCGATATTTCCGGAGGATTGTATGGCCTGGTTGCATGGGCCAGTGTTCCCCCAGGTTTACGAACTGTTCAAGGGGTTCAAATATAATCCCATTGACGATGTCAGATTCGCCCTTATACAGGGAGTCACAGAGGATTTGACAGGTGAGGAGATGTCCGTTATTCAATTGGTAGTTAACACCTTTGGTATATATGGAGGAAAAACCTTGGAGCGAATCACTCATCAGGAGGAGCCATGGCAAAAAGCCCGCAGAGGTTACGGCGAGGATATACCCTCCAACGAGGTACTCACCAAGGAGAGCATCCAGCAGTATTATCGAGAGGTGAACAGGCAGTACGGCATAGATAGAGAGCAGGGAATAATGTCCTATATTACAGACATGCTAAGCAAGGTATAAACCTCCCCACCCCAACAAAAAACTCCGGCATCCACCGGAGTTTTCTCATCTCTATTTACTTCAGCTTGCTCAGTTTGTTTCTGTTGGCGATAATCACCAGTTCCATGCCTGCCTCTAGAGGCGCTGTGGGATCGATATTCACTTGCACATTGTTGCCCCTGCGGATGGCCACCACGTTTATATCGTACTTGCGCCTCAGATTCAGTTCTATCAGGGACTTGCCCACCCATTCAGGACGCACATCCAACTCCAGCAGGGACACATCCCCAGCCAGCTCGATCATATCCACAAAACCCGCGCTCAGCAGGTTCTTGGCCAGGCGGATGCCCGACTCGCTCTCGGGGAACACTACCTTGTCAGCGCCTACCTTTAATAGCAGCTTGCGGTGCATTTCGCTGGAGCACTTGGCGATTACAGTCTTGACCCCGGCCTCCTTGCACAGCATAACTGCCATAACGCTGGCCTCCAGGCTGTTGGCCATGGCGATGATTACCACATCCACGTTGGCTATGCCCAGGTTCTTGAGCACCTCTGCATCGGTGACGTCAGCGCACTTGCACAGCGGGATGTGGGCAGCTGCCACATTTACCAGGTTCTGGTCCGTATCTACCGCTAACACATCGGCGCCGTTGTTTGCCAACTCCATTGCCACTGCCAAACCGTAGCGGCCTAGTCCAAAAACTGCGTATGTTTTGTTAATGCTCATATTTTCCTCCGTTATCCCACCGCGATATCCTCGACGGGGTCCAAAATACTGTTTTGCGATTCGTTCTTAATCTGGAAGGCCACAGCCAGAGAAACTGGCCCGATCCTGCCAAAATACATGGTAAATATAATGATCAGCTTGCCCCACAGGTCCAGGGTAGGGGTGATTCCCCTGGAGAGACCTACGGTTGCAGTTGCGCTGACGGTTTCGTACATAATATCCAATGCCGGAGCATCCGTCACCACAGACAGCAAAATCGTGGACAGGAACATGATGGCAAAGGACATTCCACATACAGCTACAGCCTTGCGTGCCACCTGCGCCGACAACCGCCGATGGAACAGGGAAACCTCGCTCCTGTTGCTGATAGCCGATATGGCGGTGGCAATGAGCACGAACATAGTGGCCGTCTTAATACCACCTGCGGTGCCAACGGGTGAGCCTCCGATGAACATCAGCAGCAGGCTCAGTATGGCAGAGGGATTAGTCAGATTCTCCTGGGGAATGGCCGCAAATCCTGCAGTTCTGGTTGTGACAGACTGGAATAGGGAAGCCTGAACCTTTTCAAACAGTGACATTCCTCCAATAGTGGCGGGATTGTTGTACTCAAAGGCCAACACTGCCAGGGCGCCACCGAGGATCAGTACAGCGGTGGATGTGAGCACCACCTTGCTGTGTAGTGTCAGTCGACGGAACCAATGGCCTCTGTGGGTTCGGATGTCTCCAAACACTCTGATAAGATCCCACCAGACGATAAATCCAATACCACCGGTGATGATCAGCATCATGGTGACGCCGTTCACCAGCGGGTTGGTTGCGTAGTTGTACAGGCTGTTTTCTCCGATGATGTCGATGCCTGCGTTGCAAAATGCGCTGATTGAGTTGAACACCGACACCCATATGCCTCGCAGGCCAAAATCCCTGACGAACACGGGCATGTACAGCAGTGCACCCAGGCCCTCCACAATGAATGTGCCTAGAATAACCCTTTTGACAAACTTAGCCAGGCCCGACAAGCTGCTCAGGTTAAACGAGTCCTGTATCAGCAGACTGTCCCTGAGGCCCATCTTGCGGTTGATCGCTACCATCAGGCCCGCCATAACTGTGATAATACCCAGGCCACCAATCTGGATCAGTAGCAGGATAACTGCCTGACCAAATACGCTCCAGGTGGTCAATGTGACAGATGTTACCAGGCCAGTAACGCAGGTGGCGGTAGTTGCCATAAACAGCGCGTCTATGTAGGGCACTGCCTGGCCGCTCCGGGTGGCAATAGGCAGAGAAAGCAACAGACTGCCTGCAAAAATGGCTAGCAGAAAACTGAGCAGTATTATCTGAGTTGTGGATAGATTGAAGCTGCGTTTTTTCACCATATTGTGCCCCTAATAGTAGATAGGCATAATTTTACCTAAAATTATGCCTGTGTTCAATAATATGTATGATTTTTGATAATTAATTGCCCAACACAAATGTGGCAATGTACTCCATGTCCGTGCCAGCGCCAATTCCTGGATCCTGTGTAACGAAATCGGTGGCTATGTTGCACTCCTTTGTAGCCAGGTCAAAATGGCAAAGACCAATGCCCATGTCGATTCGCTGCATGTCCAGGAGCCCATCGGCACTGAATCCCTTGCTGCGCTTTAGGTAGAAATGTACGGCCTTGTCGGTAACCAGCACCCGCCAGGGTTGCTTGTTAACAGCAGATGGAGCTAAGCGAACCATCTCCAGAGGGAACGCCAAGGTTCCTGCCTTCTCCTCAGAGAGGGGTGTATCAAAATTGCCGTCAAAGAACAGTTCTCCAAAGGGCAGGCGCTGATCTGCTCCCACACCCTTGCGCATAACGCCCTCTCGCAGGGACATCTTTGTAGCGGTGTAGCCAAGGGGACTGGCACAGGGCATCATCTGTCCGTCGGCCAGATCCATAGCCTCCTCAAATGCGGAGCGGTTCATGGTGCCTCCCAGCCATACAGTGCCAATGCCTATGGACTGTGCGTACAGCACCAGCATCTCAAATGAATATCCAAAGGCCTCGAATGCGTGGGGGCCACGGTTGATTTTGCCACCAATGTACAGGTCTGTGCCAGTGATAACGGGACACTTGAGGCCGTGCTGGGCTCCCTCCAACAGCTTAAATTCTACATTGAGACCATAGGGGTTCTCGATGGTCTGGGCATAGGCCATCAGCCTGTCTCTGTCCTCTGTGGCAAGGGGCCTTTCGTCATAGGTTCTCACGCTGCGCCTGGCCTTAACAATTTCTCTGATATTTTCCATGGGATATCCTCCTGGTGTGCGGTGGTTATGATGGTATTGTATTATTTCTCCGGGCAGTTTTAGTGAATAATGTGTAAATTTAGCTAACAACTAAGAGATAAGAGTGAAAAGTTCAGATAAAAGATAACAGTGAAGAGATAACAAAGTGGGCAAGTTTATAGCTGGCCAGCTGATAAATAACCAACTTTATTAACTCTTCACTCTTAGTTGTTAGCTGACAAATGGTGACATATGCTGATCTTTTTCAGTTGTTTCTAGTGATTATAGGAATTATTTCATTGATAGTTTCTGTGCTAAAAACAGAGAAATAAAAATAGCCGCCTCGATTTATCAAGGCGGTTAAATAACACACTTTGAGAATCAACCGTCTGCCGGTATCTCTCGCTATTATTATACCCATGTGGGTACATAGTGTAAACCAAAAGATTTCGACAAAAGCGAAGCGGGGATTCGGGTGACCATAGGAACATAGCGACCAGAACTTTTCGCTCTTCACTTTTCGCTTATAACTAACCAACTTTATTAACTCTTCACTCTTAGTTGTTAGCTGAACAACCCTGGGTTCTTAGGGCTGCGCCCTAAGCCGTGCCTCCGGCGCTTGCGGGAGTAGCCGGCGACTTTTCGCTGCGAAGCTTGCTTCGCCTTGACCTCTGGAACATAGCGACCCGAACTTTTCACTCTTAACTTTTAACTTTTAACTCTCCACTCTTCACTTTTCACTTTATTCCATAGTATACTAAGCTGAACACGTTTCGTTAGGTAGGTGCATTATGGCATTAGATCTTAATATTGCCCTGGTGGA
>JAZNEA010000085.1:0-38363 GCA_045588325.1 Clostridia bacterium | reverse complement strand
TGATCAAAAGTGATAGCGCCAAATCTGCACACATCCTCGCAACGGTGAGCCAGACAGCCACGGCAGGCATTAGTTACCTCATAGCCTCCAACAGGGCATTCATCACAGGCAATGTCTATAACCTGGATAATGTTCTCCATGCTCTTGTCTCCACCCATGGCCAGCTTAACTCTCTCGCCAAGAATAGCGCGCTCCTTGTATACACAACAGCGCATGGTGGGCTCGTTTCCGGGAATGAGGGTTTTGGGAATGTCTAAAACCTTCTCAAGCAAAGTATCGCTCCAAGCAAGACGAGCCACCTCACGCAATACCTTGTACTTAAGATGTTGTACCTTGGTATCAAATTTTCTCATTTTCTGCTCCTTTAAATATCAGCACCTTTAATAACTGCCTTGAGGGCCTCTGCAGATGCATGCAACCTCTGGAGTTCCTCATCTGTCAACTTCTGTGTAATGATGGATTTTACTCCGCGAGAATCCACCAAAGACAGTGAACTCAGACACACGTCGCTGATTCCATATTCGCCCTCGTGCAGGGATGATACTGTCAAGGCCGTCTCTGCGTTGCCGCTCAGGGTCTTAACAATGTGTGTGCTGGTCATACCAATGCCGTAAACGGTGCTGCCTTTACGTGCAATGATCTTACCGCCAGACTTTCTTACGTAATTCTCAACGTCCTCGCGAGTGTACTCTGTAGGAATGCTATAGGATGTTGCAATGGACTCGCGGTACTCATCCAGAGGAACGCCTGCAATTGTTGCTGTTGACCATGCTACAAATGATGTGTCTCCGTGCTCTCCGAGAACATTGGCGTGTACCTGCTGCTTGTTTACATTGTAAATCTCAGCCAGGCGAGTGCGCAGACGAAGTGTATCGAGAACTGTACCTGTTCCAAACACCTGATTCTTAGGCAGGCCAGTATACTTCTGGAATGCATATGTCAGAATGTCAACAGGGTTAGCAACGATAATATAAAGGGCATTGGGAGCGTACTTTACAATCTCCTTAGAAATGCTCTTGATGATGCCTACATTGATCTGAACTAACTCCAATCTGGTCTGACCAGGCTTTCTACCAACACCTGAGGTGATGATAACTACATCAGAATCTACTGCATCCACGTAGCTGCCGGCATAAATGTCGCAGTTCTCCATGAAGGGTGTAGCCTGCTTGATATCCAGAGCCTCGCCCAAGGACTTCTCTGTATTGATGTCGATCAATACAACCTCTGATGCTGCATTACGTGCAAGCAAGGCAAATGCGGTTGTAGCACCTACGGATCCTGCACCTATGATTGTTACTTTCCTCTTCATATTTCACTCTCCAATACTAAAAATAACTTACTTTGATTCGTTTGCCCATCTTCCTCAGGCAGGCGGATAATTCGTCTACCAGGTTCATCTTTATGTTAAAGTTAATCGGAAGATCCGGGTTTTGGTGGGCTGGGTTTATGGCCCTTCCCACATAAAAATTAATGTCTGTAGCCTCTTCGAACAGCAGGCGGCTGATCAGAGATGCTCCGTCCTTCTTAAAGTTCCAATCCTCATAAAGAGCATTTTCTCCTAAGTAGTCCTTTGCATACTGAATGACCTTGTTCATTGTGATAACGCCCTCTGTTACCAGGTCTACCCCCTCGATTGAGGCAATCGGCGGTATGTCGCTGCGTTCAAAACTTATGCTGGCCTTTAGTGGCTTGCCCAGGTATTTAGCTGCTATGGACGATGTTGTTCCTCCGCATATGATGTGCTTTCCCTCCTTTGAGAAGAACAGGGACATCATACGTTCTGCATCGTCTCGGTTTGAGGGCGGTCCGAACAGGATGTTCATAGGCTCTCTCTTGCGAATCTTAACCACACATGCCGTGGTATCGTCTCCAGGCTTGTGTCCATAGAGATTGTCACACTCATCGACCAGCATGGTGGAAAGATTTTTTGCTGTATACCCTCCGGCAACCAGCGCCTGCATATACTCCGCAATTTCCTCTCGTCTCCAGCCAAAATTATACTTGCCTCCCATACCTGCATGGGGGCATCCATCGCTCATAGCGATAAATACGTCATCCTCCTGCAACTTTATGGTGGATTTGTATATTTTTTTGCCGCCGATGTTCATCTCAGTCTTGGGATAATCATACTGCTCGAAATTTCTAATGATAATAACGTGCGGATTATCGTACTGAATGATCTCGGCTGTCTCGTTATTCAACAAATGAATAATCGTAAATGTGGAGTATGCCACGCCACGGACTGAACATACAGGGAGCGTTGCTGCAATTGTAGACACACACTCCTCCACGGGGAGGCCTGCCGCCATCATTGTGGAAATGATCTTTGAGGTAAGTGTGGACAGAATGCTGGCCTTAACTCCGCTGCCCAGACCATCAGCTACAACGATAACTGTGGACTCCTCGCTCTGCTCAACAATGTCGACATGGTCGCCGCAAAGTTCCTCTCCCACATGATTAATGCTCTTGTATCCAATATCTGCGCAAAGATCATTCATCGTCAATGGACTCCTTTAGTTTTGTCAATGCGATCTTGGTCTCTGCTGCTGTCTCTCCGAGCAATGATGCGATCTCCTGAACGATCCTCATCTGTCTCTCAACAACGCTATCGGCAACCTCCACCGTGTGCTTGTTGATGCGAGACTTTTTCTCTCTTGCGGCCTCGTCATCGGTAACATCTCTCATGATGCCTACCAACAGACGCGACTCCGGATCGTAAATAACTGTCTGCTCTATATATCTCTTATATTCAGCCAGATATGTACGTTGGTTGCGTATGCCTCTGCCGCTGTTCTTAGCCTGCAGGAACACGTTCGGATCCAGTATTCGCACAACCGGCTCACCCAATACGTCAGACTCTGCTCTGATATTCATAATCTTGCGGGCAGCTGCATTAATCTGCTGCACCTCGAGATTCTCGTTAAGAACGATGAGTCCGTTAGGTGTATTCTTAACTATGGTATCTGAGAAACTCTCGGCCTTGTCCTTCAGGAACGGCAGGCACATGGAAATCTCAGCCTTACCATGGATAATCGCAATAGCCTTATCGCGGCAAGAATTATATCCGCAAGAACCACAGTTGAGTTCATCCGAGGCCTTAAACTTGCCCATCTGACGGAGAACTGACATAATCTCAATCTCCGAGGGCTCCGCCAACTTACGCTCAATCATGGTAAAGTTCTTTTTGAGGCTCATTGGGGCTGGCTGGTCCACATCAAAGTCGCGCTCGCCCGCATACTTGGATATGGTGATTTGGTCCTTGATCGGGGATGCATCCTGGAGTTTCTCCATAGCGGGGCCACCGATACAGCTGCCCACGCAGGCGGACATCTCGATAAAGCACTTTTTGATCTTGCCACGTTCGATATCTTTTAGAGCTGCCATGCAATTCTCAACTCCGTCAATGGCTATATATGTGTATCCGGGAGCGTTCTGTGTCATGGTCTTAAGTACACCGCCTGTAGTGGGGAAGAATCTGGCGCGGCTCTCAGGAGTGACATCCACTTCCTTTTCCAGTTCGATGCCCTCGGCATTTAGCCACTTGGTAAGTTCCTCATATGTAAGAACAGCATCCACGATACCCTCGTAATACTCTGCCTCATCCTTCTTGGCAACACAGGGTCCTATGAATACAGTCTTGGCATTTGGCATTCGCTTCTTAATATCGACACTGTGAGCCTGCATAGGAGACATGACGTCTGCCAAATACTCAAGGCATGAAGGATAATACTTCTGAATAAGCAGATTGATGGAGTGACAACATGATGAGATGATGACCTCTCTATCCTCCTGGCGCAACATGCGCTCGTACTCATTCTTAACGATTGTAGCTCCTATAGCGGTCTCCTCCACGTCATGGAATCCCAACTTCATCAAGGCGCGGCGCATGGATTCGATACCCACTCCCTCGTAATTGCCAATAAATGAAGGGGCCAAACTGACCACAACCGGGTCTCCACTCTGGAGCAAAACTCGCACCTTCTCGGTGCTATCAACTATTTCCTTTGCATTTTGGGGGCACACTACAAAGCAGTTGCCGCACAAAATGCACTCGTTGCCAATAATATGTGCCTGGTTAGCAGAAAAGCGGATCGCCTTTACGGGGCAGTGACGGATACATTTATAGCAGTTTTTGCAGTTTGATTTCTTAAGTGTCAAGCAATTTGCCACAAGCGTCACTTCCTTTCTCTCTCGATAACGTCAAGTATATTGTTCTTGAAAAATTCTCTGAAATTTTCTCTTGTCACACCAACGTGAACCTCGTCGTTCACCTGAACGGTGACTCCCTGGCGATTGCACTTTCCGACGCAAAAGCTACCTGAAAGCACGATTTCGTCCTCTATGTGATATTCAGCCACAGCATTTTGCAAAAGTTCCACTATATCCTGTGATCCCTTTATATAACAAGATGAACCGACGCAAACCTGAACTATCAACATAATTTATGCCTTTGCAAGAACTTCGTTTGCGAAGAACTCTCCTACATTGTCGGGTGTAACTGAATGAAACTCGTCGTTCACTGTTACACAGACGCCCTGCTGACACTTGCCCATGCAGAATGTGCCGCCAAGCTCTACCTTGTCTCCGATGTTGTTCTCCGCAATCAAAGACTGGAGCTGCTCTACTACCTGGCGAGATCCCTTGATGTGGCAGGAACTTCCGATACAAACTGTAATTTTAAGCATAATACTTTACCTCTCAGTATTTATTTAATCTCGTGACGACGCAAACACGGAAATGTCTGCATACGTAGACCATTATATTATAATTTGTCGGATAAAGCAAAATAGTGAAGGGGTTTGACGATGACGTTTTATGTAAATTTTTGCGTCAACTCGCCCTCTTCACTATTAGTTATTTGCAATTATTCGCATTCTATCCATAATGCTGGACGCACAGCACAGAACATGTCGTCCACGCCATATCCAGCTTCATGAACTCCACCAAATTCCCCAACGAATGCTGCTGTCACGGAGTTGTACCCAGGTGAGCGCAGCCACCAGTCCAGGTAATTGGATGTGGACCTGTTCATCTTCTCGTTGGTGTAGGTAGTTCCCTTTAATCTGGCAGACCCAGAAAGGTTCTTAAAATATGTTTCTTTCTCGCCAATGCTCAGCAAGAACACCTTGTCCTGGGTGTCGTTTCCTGCCTCCTGGTCGTAAGAACCGTTGTCCTCGGCCGTCACTGTGGTAACTGGAATGAATTCCTTTTCCCAATCCGAAAATGCATCGTTGTAAAATTCGCCGTTTAACCACTGGCGCAGTGAGCTTGTCTCCCATGTGCATGACTCACCAGTCTGATTATATGCCAGATGCTCCAGACCATATCTGCTGATTACCAGCACCTTGTCTCCCTCTCTGGCCAGCACCAGCCACTCTATATCTTCGTCGCCGTTGCCTTTGTTATCGTCCTGCTCATACTTGCCAAACTTGATATAGCTGCCCACCTCTGCCTCACGAATTGTCTGCTTTTTGCAATCCAGCAGGATGGACTCTGCCTGAGCCTTGCTGTCCTTAAAGTCCTTAAGGCCAACCAAAATGTCATATGCCTGTAAATAATCTCCCTCTGTAATAAGGGTCATGGCACTTTCGTACTTGTTGTTAGGAATAGTCTGCGTGAACAGTTTTACCAATGCGGAAATACCCCATACCAGGGCCGCAATTACGACAACAGCAATCACCGCAGCGATCACTCTCCCCTGCTTGGCCTCCTTGGCCGCCTTAATGCGCTGCTGCTCCCTTTCTAGGTTTGCCCTCTCTGTTGCCTCGCTTGTCTCCTGTGCCTTCCTTTCCTTGATCTGGCGGATTTTTGCATAACACTCCTCAATCTTGGCATCTGCATCTCTCCATCCAAGGATAGTCTCCAGGCGCATAACAGCATATTCGTAGGGTTCGGTAGCCTCGCCAAACATCATGCCTATGGCGTCTTCGTATATTTCGTCCTTTTTTACTGAATCTAAAATGTCTGACATACGTTCCTCCTGTCTCGTCTTTTCGACATTATACCAACCACGGACCTGTGCAAACAACCTTTTTTACTCCCCTTATTAACATCTGTCCCATTAATTTGTATAATTAAAGCACATACAAATTGGAGGTAACAAAAATGTCTATTAAATGCGATCTTTGTGGTGGTGTTATTGAGATGAGGCCCGGAGGTAGCGCTGTTTGCACTTCCTGCGGCATGACATACTCCATGGAATCCCTTAGGGAGATGATCAAGGCTGGCCCGGACAATGGCACTCCTGTGTCTGCCCCTGCTCCTGTGTCTGCCCCTGCTCCTGCCGCTTCCGCCGCCCCATCCTGGATTCCCAGCACCCTCAAGATGGCCCAGATGCACCTGGCCAATAAGAATCCACAGGGCGCATGTGAGGAATGTGACAAGGTTCTGTCTGCAGACTTTGGGAACAGCCAGGCCTGGGAGATTAAGATTCAGGCTTCTACCATGCCAGAGGCCGCGGAGTTCTTCCGTGAGTACTACGGCACTGCAACGACAGAAGACGCCCGACAACGAGCACTTAGATTTGCAGAGGACCACTTTGCCAACGTAAGCGGTGTGGAAGGAGCAGAAACACTCCTTGCTTTTTGCCCCAACGCGGCAAACAAAATGGTAGCCAGCTCTCTTAAGAAGAGGACGGATTCTGAAAGAAAATATGTTGAGGACTTTAAGAAGGCCTGCAACAAAGAACAGAGCAATCGCCCGTCCAGGGATGATAGGTTTAACCGCGACTTTGATCACACCATCGACAACGTCAGGTACGTGCTAAGAAACAACAGCAGCACCTTTGACTTTTTGGACAAATGCGCTTCATTTAACGAGCAAAAGGGTGTGGACGTGAGCAATGGCATTATGGCATACGTATCTGCCTACAGGGACTACCTTAACGCTGTCAAGAGTGCCAAGCGCTGGTTCGGCACCTCCAGCACCTCCAGCAGGACATACCTCTCCGGACAATACTATGTGGACAGCTCCACCTATTCACACACCCTGGAGCCCATCTTTACATCCACGAGCTGGGAGGCTGACGCAATCAGAAGCCAACTCGATAAGCTCAGCGCCATCGAAAGAAGGGTAAACTCAAAGCTCCGCGCCGAGCGCGCCCAAAAGGAGGCCGAAAAGCAGGCTCGCATCAAAGCCTACTGGGATGCCAACGCCGACAGAAAGGACGAGCTGGACCTGGAGAAGGTAAAGCTGAACGCCAACATCCAGAGAGAACGCGCCGAACTGGAAACCTCCCCCGAACGCAAGGCACTGCAAGAGGCCCAGTCCGAGCTCACACTCGCCAACGCCAAGCTGTCATCTCTGGGACTGTTCGCAGGCAAAGAAAAGAAAAAGCTCAACGAAGAGATCCTTTTGCTGAAGGCCAAGATCTCTTCTGCACAGAGCGCCTACAACAGCAAACAAACCTCCGTTGAGCGAAAAATAACCCGTCTAAAAGACAGGATTGCAGAAATTGACAGGGAACTCACCATGGATCGCGATGTAGAACTCCCCGCAAGCTCTGCTGGCGACGACGAAGAGGATTATGTAACAAGGATTGTTTTATTCGGCCCCGGGAACCACAAGCTTAAATTGCTAAAAATGCTCCAGGAGCTGTGTGGCCTGAGCCTGACTGAGGCCAAGAATGTTGCCGATACGCCTAACTCTATATTTGTCGTTCCCGATACCGAAGGAGTTTTTGAACAGGTTATTACTGTCCTACTCGACATTGAAGCAGACTACGAGTTGGTGTAGCTTGTTTTTGAGTTAAAAGATAAGAGATAATAGATAAAAAAGTGGGTTAGTTTATAGTTGGAAAACTATGATATGTACCCTCTTTACTGGACAAACCAGTAAGGAGGGTACATATCACATACCGTGTCGGTCTCATTGTTTCCATCCGATATATATTACCTTAGGCTGCACACTCTCTCATTCTGTCTTCCCTGACATTTCTAAAGTACAACGCAACATCAAAACAAATTTCCATAAAGTTCAGCACATAGAAAAAGGCGCTCAGGTAGAACAGGAATCCTCCTGCTCCCATCCCGCTGTACAAAATTATCTTGCGAACAATACCAAAAGCATATCCTATTAACAAAAACACCTCAAACAACAGGCTTTTTCCTTTGGCTGTGCGAGAAACCCAGGACTTGTGTATAGACACCGGCCAGGACAATCCAAAACAAAAAATTGTTATCACCTCAAACAACTCTGTCACCATTGAAATATTCATAAAATCTCCTCACAAAACTCTTGACTAAGTCGACCTCCAATACAATAATGCAAACAGTGCCCTTTGTATAATATATAGTTTGTATCATTATTATGCGTTTTTGATATGGAGATGCTATGACTGTTAACTACGATTACTACAGAATTTTCTACTACGTGGCAAAATGTGGCAGCTTTACCAGAGCAGCCCAGGAGCTATACTGCAATCAGCCCAACCTGACACGAACCATCAGGAATTTAGAACTTCAATTGGGCTGTACCCTGTTTAATCGGTCCCACAAGGGTGTTCGCCTTACAGAAGATGGTGAAAAGCTATTTGCTCATATTGCAATTGCCATGGAGCATATTCATTCTGGCGAACAGGATATTTTCCTCCGCAACAATCTGCAACACGGACTCCTGACTATAGGGGCCAGCGAAATTGCCCTTCGCAGCTATCTGTTGCCATTACTCAATCAGTTTCGTCTGCAATACCCCGGCATTCGTATCAAAATATCCAACGTATCTACTCCGGATGCCATGGATTTGCTACATGACGAATTAGTTGATCTGGCCATGGTCACAACGCCGGTTAATCCCGACCATGACTTTGCAATTCAGAGTGTAAAAACCTTTTACGAAGTGCCTGTGTGCGGTGATGCCTTTCTCTCTCTTTGCCAAGATCACAAGGCTATCCCACTCCGTACTCTTTGCACACATCCTATTGTTTCTCTCGAAACAAACTCATCTACATATGCGTTTTATCAAAGGTATTTTGGAAAGCACGGCCTGAGCTACAACCCTGATGTGGAAGCAGCCACTGCTGACCAGCTATTGCCCCTTATTCAGCACAACCTGGGCATAGGCTTTGTTCCCAAAGATTTTTTGACACAACAGGACCTATCCAAAATACACATTTTATCTCTGGAGGAGCCCTTGCCTGCCCGGGATATTGTTCTGGTCTCCAAACCAAAAGCACATCTTAGTCCGGCTGCCAGGGAATTGCGCAAAATCATACTGGAAAACCAGGTTGATTCCACTTCAGAATGCAATTAATTTATTACATAAGACAAAGGAGACCCACACATTGATATGTAGGTCTCCTTATTTTCGTGATAGAGGAACATCCAAAAAACGCATTCTTCTCCCATTATTCTGTATGTTTTAAGGCAATATTGTGATCCTTGTCCCCAGCTGGCAGTACTCAAACAAAATCTCCATTACGTCGTTATCTACGGCAACACAACCTGCTGTCCAGTCTCTGGACCCTCCCATGCCATGGATCATTATCTCTCCACCTAAAGGTGTGTACCAGTCAGGTCTCTGGCCGTTATCAATGGCAGTTGCAATACGGTCATAGGTTGCTTGGTCTATTCTGCCATCCTGTAGTGCCGCGAGGGCGTCATTTTTGTTGGGGTAAGACACTCCCAACGACAGATAAAACACGCTTGGGTTAACTCTTGTGCATACATAGTATTCGCCTTCCGGGGTCTTGCCGTCTCCCTCTACTTGCTTGTGTCCCTCCGGTGTAAAACCTAATCCCACAGAATATGATCCAATCAACGCCTCACCCTGCCATAACTCCAGTTTGCGTTCGGACTTCTTTACTACAATGCGGACCTCTCCTGACACAGTATTTGGTGGGGGGTAGCTGGATGCATAATCACCATGGATGTATCCCGTTGTTCCTCCAACGCTGATGTATAGCCAATCTCCCTCGGCTCTTAGTTTTACGACCTCAGTTCCCTTTGTCAGCTGGGAAATTATCTCCCCATTAACACTTGGGCTTCTCCTAAAATTAACTGTTGTGCCCGTTACCCAATATGTCTCTCCCTCGCCAATGTCATCCGTCGGCTCCGCTGTTGGTGTTGCTGTGGGGGAGGCTGTTGGCACTTCTGTTGCCTTGGGAACTTCAGTTGGCATAGGAGTAATGGTGACAACTGGTGTTGGAGTTGGAATATCTGTAGGCTGCGGAGAGTTGGAACCTTCCAGTGTTTGTACACTACCTCCACAAGCAGCCAACAGGGATACACTTCCTCCTATTACCGCTATTAATAATATTGCTCTGAAAAAAGCTTTCATCTATTCCTCCTTTTCGAGTTAACAGTTAAGAGATAATAAAATTGGCTGGTTGAGCTAATAGTTAAGAGATAATAGATAAAAAGTGGGTTAGTTTATAGTTTGAAAACCATTGGCTAACCCACTTTCTTCACTCTTCGCTTTTCACTTACTAACTTTCTTAACTCTTCACTCTTAGTTCTTAACTGAACTTTTCACTCTTCACTTTTCACTTTTAACTTCTAGCTATGCCATTAACGTAATAATCAACTGAGATGCCAACACAATCAGCACCAATGCGATTGGATATGTGGATGCATATGCTGCTGCCACGTCATCTGTCTTTGCTGTGTTAATAAGTGTACCCAGGGCAGGTGTGGATGTCATGCCACCTGTGATAGAACCCAGGTTGTTCAAAAGGCTGAGCTTAAGAACATACTTTGCAAACAGGAATCCAAGCACCATAGGAACAATTGTCATAATAGCTCCACCAACGAGTCCATATACGACGATCATTGCACCGAGCTCAGACTTGCCAATCTCGCTAACCAAGGAAACGCCACCGGAAATACCAGCGCCAATCAAGAAGAGCATAAGGCCCAACTCGCGGAGAACCTTTGCTGTGCTATCCGATACCTTAAGGGACATCTTGCCAAAGTGGCCAAAGTGACCGAGCACCAGACCCATGATAAGAGTACCGCCTGTTGTACCCAGGCTAAAGCAGGGACCGGCATAGCCCTTAGCTGAGAGAGGAATTGTAATTCCGCCCAACACAAGGCCAAAGATTACAGCCAAGGCAAAAGGTGTAAGGCCAAAGGGATCGCACTCGAACAGCTTCTTTTCCTCCTTAACCTCTTCCTCTGCGCCAATCTTAAGGAGTTCTCTCTCCTTTGTCATATCTGCCTTGAGGATCTTGGGCATGAGCTGCACAAAGAGTACAACGCCAATAACGCCAAAGGGATAAGCAATAGCATGACCAAGGGTAATGATGTCTGTTGCGTGACCCAAGGATGTTGCTGCCTCAATAGCTGCAGAGAATCCAGGAGTTGTTGTAAGTGCTCCGGAGAGAACGCCTACCGCGAACTCAGGACCAATACCGGGGATAAGGGCAAAGAGAGTTGTTACCAATGCGCCTGTTGCAATAATCATAAATCCCAGCAACACGTAGGACTTTGCATTTTTCTTAAGGTTCTTAAAGAAGTTAGGTCCTGCAATAAATCCAACGGATGTTACAAACAGCACAAGACCAATGTTCTGAATAACCTTAGAGTAATATGTGTTAAGTGTTGCCGAAGAATCAGCAATAAAGAAGGAGTTAATCACAGGAATCTCTTTAAGCCCTGGCAGCGTGCAAAGGTAACCAAACAAAATAGCTACCAGGAATACGCCAGCAGTTCCCAAAGAAACACCCTTAACAGAAATGCTGCCAAGCAGGTAGCCAAGACCTGCCACAATGAAGATACCTGCCAACAATGCTGTGTTAGTGCTGAGTTTAATAGTACTTGCAACGCCATTTGCGGCGCCTGCGTTGATTCCACACCATACGGCAATTGCTGCTACCACAACGATTGCGATAATAAAGGGGATAATCTTCTTACTATTTGAATTTTTCATTTATGTTTTCGCCTTCTTCCAATTAGATGTTTGCCTGCTTTGTGTAGTTGGGCAAAAGCTTAGGAGAAATAGCCTCTGTCTCAATGCCTGCAGCGGCAATCTCAGCCTCAAACTTTGTCACATGGTCAAGGGTCAATGCTCCAACAACTGCATCCTGTGCTGCCTTTGCTGCGCTCTTACCTGCTGTTCTACCAAATACGATGATATCCAACAGGGAGTTGCCCATGAGACGGTTTCTGCCGTGGATTCCTCCAACTGCCTCGCCAGCTACGAACAAGTTCTTAACATTTGTTGTCTGACCATCGTCAGTAATGTCCAAACCGCCGTTCTGGTAGTGGAGTGTGGGGTATACCAAAATAGGCTCCTTACGAATATCTATGCCGTACTTTCCGAACATACGCATCATAGCAGGAATTCTCTTCTCGATTGTACCCTCTCCGCCGATTGCCTCGATCATGGGAGTGTCCAACCATACGCCCAGGCCGTTGCCTGTCTCGATGCCATTGCCTCTGTCGTTACACTCACGAATAATGGCTGCTGCACATACGTCACGAGTCTCCAGAGGATGTACGAATACTGTACCATCTGTGTTAACAAGCTTTGCTCCAAGAGAGCGAACCTTCTCTGTTACAAGTGCGCCAAAGATCTGCTCTGGGTATGCAGCTCCTGTTGGGTGGTACTGCAGTGTGTCTGCATAAAGGAGCTTAGCTCCTGCTCTGTAACCCAGCACCAAACCATCAGCTGTTGCGCCGTAGTGGTTGGATGTGGGGAATCCCTGGTAGTGCATACGTCCTGCGCCACCAGTTGCAATGATAACAGTCTTAGCCTTTGCAACCAGTATGTCCTTTGTCTCCATGTTAAGGAGCACTGCACCTGCAGCATTGCCATTCTCATCGAGAATGAGCTCGATTGCAGATGTGAAGTCCACAACTGGAATCTGTCTGTTAAGAACCTCGTCACGAAGAGTTCTCATAATCTCTGCGCCGGAGTAGTCCTTACATGCGTGCATACGCTTACGTGAAGTGCCGCCACCATGGGTTGTAACCATAGTGCCATCGGCCTCCTTGTCAAACTCTACGCCCAGATTGCTAAGCCACTGAATAGCCTCAGGAGCGTCACAAACAAGCTTGGACAAAAGCTCTCTCTTTGCTGCGAAGTGTCCGCCGCCGAAAGCATCCACAAAGTGAATTGCCGGAGAATCATTTGGCTTATCTGCAGCCTGGATACCGCCCTCAGCCATCATTGTATTGGCGTCGCCCATTCTGAGCTTTGTAACGATCATAACGTTTGCGCCTGCCTCGTGAGCCTCGATGGCAGCAGATGTACCTGCGCCGCCTGCGCCGATAACCAATACGTCTACGTCGTAATCAGGATTAGAAAGGTCTACGCTGTCTGCTGTGACGCGGCTGTGTGCCTGGAGCATCTCGGCCAGCTCTGTGGGAACCTTCTCGCCCTTGTTGGGGCCGATTGTGAGCTCTGTGAACTCATCCTTGCGATAGTCAGGGTGGTATGCTGCCAGGAGGTCGATCTTCTCCTGAGCTGTCATACGCTGGGGCTCGTAGGCGATGTTCTGTGCTCTTGCTGCCTCTACTGCAGCGATGGATTTCTGAAACTTCTCTGAATACATCTTAAGTCCCCTCCTTATTTCTCGATCTCACGAGTATTGTAGAGCTCCTTGAGCTCCTCCACAGGCTTCTGCATGAGAGCCTCGATCAAATCCTTGAAATCGCCGTCCTTGATCTCCTTAACTCTGTCCTCAAGGTGTCCGCATCCGGGAGCCAAGTACTTACCGTTAATACGGCGTGCCAACATAGCTACCTGGGGATGAGAAATACCTGCGGGGCAGCGAGAAGAGCAAACTCCGCACATTACGCAGTCAAATGACTCCTCAGCGCACTTCTCAAAGTCGCCTCTCTGTGCGTATGCGATGTACTGCATAACGTTAAGCTCCTGAGTACATGCCTTTGTACATGCATTACAGCCTACACATGCATAAATCTCAGGATAAAGCTGCATCATAACAGCCTCGTTTGTCTTAACCTTGTTAATGTCGTAAACCTGCTTAACAAGGGGGAAGAAGGGCAATGTTGCTATGTACATGTTGTCCTCAACCTTTGTCTGACAAGCCAGACAGGCCTTGAGCTCCTTGTCGCCCTTAATTCTGTAGATTGTTGCGCAAGCTCCACAGAAACCATTTCTGCATCCACAGCCTCGTACCAGCTGATAGCCTGCGTACTCCATGGCTGTCATGATTGTCAGGTTCTCTGGAACCTCGTACTTCTTTCCAAACAGGAAAATATTTACCATCTTTTCCATATCTACCTCCATTAATACTCGTCGGGCAACTCGTCCAGCTCGTCAAAGCGGAATACAGGGCCGTCCTTGCAAATATACTTAGAACCAACGTTACATCTGCCACACTTGCCGATACCGCACTTCATGCGCATCTCCAGGGTTGTATAAATCTGAGTCTTCTCAAAGCCCAGGGAATACAAGCCATCCAGTGTGAACTTGATCATGATTGGAGGACCGCAAAGGATTGCTGTCTTGTCTGTACTAAAGCCCAGTTCCTTGACGTAGTTGGGAACAAAGCCTACGTGACCATCCCAACCCTCCTGCTCGCGGTCAATGGTGAGGTGAACATTTACACCCTCGTCCTTGGACCACTCCTCGATGATCTCTCTATATGCCAGTAAATCGTCTTTGCTACGGGATCCATATACGATATCAATGGTGCCATAGTTCTGGCGGTAGTGACGGCAGTAGTTAATAACGGAACGCAGGGGAGCCAGTCCTACACCACCTGCAACGAACAACAGGTTCTTGCCTGCAAATGCGTCGTCTACAGGGAAGGGGTTGCCGTAGGGGCCACGGACTGTAATCTGCTGCCCTACCTCTGCCTGATGCAGCCACTCTGTTACGCAGCCACACTTCTTAATAGAGAACTCCATATACTCCGTATTTGTAGGTGAGGATGTGATTGAGAACATAGCCTCTCCGATGCCGGGCATGGACAACATTGCGCACTGACCAGGTCTGTGGTCAAAAGGCTTAACGCCGTCGGGAGTAACCACGCGGAATGTCTTGATGTCAGGTGTATCGAGTCTGATGTCTGTAATGACGCCAATCTTTGGGATTAAGGCCTCTGTCATATTAGTCATTGTCTTTACCTCCAACATTCTTCATTACCTTGGCAATATTCATGGAGATTGGGCACTTTGCGACGCAACGTCCACAACCTACGCAGCTGAACAAGCCATTGTTGTTCTCAGGGTAGTAAACCAGCTTGTGCATAAAGCGCTGGCGGAAACGCTCCTTTTGTGTCAAACGGGGCTGTCCTGCAGACATCTTTGTGAACTCGGAATACATGCAGGAATCCCAGCAACGGAAACGAACAACTCCCTTGCCTGTGTTAAAGTCCTTGATGTCGTAACACTGACATGTGGGACAAACAAAGGTACATGTTCCGCAGCCCAGACATGCCTCGGACAGCTCTGCCCACTTGGGGGCATCAAACAGTTCCTGTGTCTTGCCTGCTCCCCAACCTTCTGTTGTCAGGTTGGCCAAAGGAAGCTTTGCCATAATCTTGTTAATCTGCTGCTTCTGCTCCTCTACAGCTGCTGTGTCGCAGTCCTCTGTCAGGTCAGCAACCTTCTCAAGCAGAGCCTCACCCTTTTCTGTGTTGGCCTGCCAGTAAAGGCTATCGCCAGTCTTCCATACGGAGATATCTCCTGCCGGCTCTGCTGGGTCGATGCCAAATGTCTTGCAGAAACATGTGTCTGCGGGTCTTGTGCATGCAACAGAGATGATCACTCCCTTAGCTCTGCGGGATGCATAATAGCTGTCATATGGCTCCTTAAGGAACACGTTGTCCAAAACTTCAAAGGCCTTGACGTCACATGCTCTGACTCCGAACACTACAAAATCGTCGTGCTCCTTGCGTGTGTCGATAATTTCGATATTCTTTCCGGCTGTCTTAAAGGCAACCAGGTCCTCTGTTTGAGGGAAGAAAAACTCCTTGGGGCTCTTGACGGTGTTGAGGTTGTTGCTCCACTCCTTGCCGTCCTCCCACTTGGAATATGCTGCACTGCCGTCTGTGCAATTTACAGGCAGATACAATTCTGCAGTTTCTGCAATCTTGGCGAATACTGCATTAAGAGAATCCAATGAACACTTACGCATTTGTATTCCTCCTGTCAAAAACCTCTCCGGGCTCCAAATCCTCTGTTGTGTAGTTTACAACAGGTGCTCTGGATCCAACTTCTGCGCCTGCCTGATATTCTCCGTAGAACTCATTGATGTCCTTGATAAACTTACGGTTCAGCAGGTGCAAAGGAATATTCTGGGGACAAACTCTGGAGCACTCTCCACAGTCTGTACAACGTCCTGCAACGTGGAATGCGCGAATAATGTGGAACATCTTCTCCTCAAAACTATTGGCAGGAGACTTGTTCTCAACTCCAGAATTGGGGTTGTCAAAGACGCACTTCTCACATGTACATGCAGGGCATACGTCACGGCATGCATTACAACGAATGCAGCGAGAGAGCTCGTTCTGCCAGAAGGCAAATCTCTCGTCGGGAGTCATGGCCTCAAGCTTGGCAACCTCATCAAAGCGGTTGGTATCCACCACCTCGCCATCATCGCCCAGCAACTCGTCGTACGCAACATGCTTTTTGCTCTTGCAATTGATACAACGCTCGGCCAAAACGGACTGTGTCTCCACCTTAACAGGCTCGTCATCATAAATTGTGGTTACCAGCAGGCTATCGGACTCTGCGTTAATTGCAGAAATGCCGTCGCCACAGATCTCCTTAACCTTGGCAATGTCTACCATGCCGGTGCAGGGGATGCCAACTGCATATACCTTTTCCCTGTCGAACCTATGCTCTGTCAGCAGCTGGTTAAAGCTATATGTATCGCAAGGTTTCAGGAACACCAGAATCTTGCCATCCAGCTTGCGTGTCTTGGCAACCAAATACTTAGAAAAATTAGCTCCGCAGAAATCGTTCCATACGAACTCTGCTCTCAGCTCCTCCTCTGTCTCAAAAACAGCGGGAGTAATATCGTAGTCAAATTCGCCCCTCTTCCAACCGAGGACGTATTTGACAGTGCCCTCATTCAGCAGGGCAACAGCCTTTTCGATAAGCTGCTCACGAGTTATTGTTTGCATCTTAAGTCCTCCAATCTCTTGTTCTCGCCAAGGGCGGCAACCTTCTCTGCAAAATCATTCATTGTTGCAGCGAACTTGGCTCCCTCTGCAGCGGAAACCCACTCTACGCGGGTTCTCTCTCTCTCAATGCCAAGATAATCCAGCATGGAGAACAGCAGTGCCATACGGCGGCGGGTAAAGTAGTTGCCGGAAGTGTAGTGGCAGTCTCCGGGATGGCAGCCGCAGATGATAACTCCGTCTGCACCTCTCTGGAATGCTCGCAGTATAAACATGGGGTTTACACGGCATGAGCAGGGAACTCTGATAATCTTTACATCAGCCGGGTAGCTGAGACGGTTGTTTCCTGCCAGGTCAGCGCCTGCATAGGAACACCAGTTACAGCAAAAGGCCACAATTAAAGGCTTGTATCCGTTTACTTGCATATTGCATCTACCTCCGCCATGATCTGTTGATTTGTGAATCCGCGCAGGTTCATTGCGCCAGAGGGACATGCAACTGTACATGCACCACAACCCTGACAAACTGCGGGATTTACAGAAGCTACGCGCCTGATGGCTGTAGTTCTGTCGGGCATACGGAACTCCTTATCCACATAGGTAATTGCTCCGTAAGGACATACTCTCTCACAAGAAGAACATCCATTACACATAAGTTCATCGGAATGAGCTACGCAGGGGTTGCCTGTGAGCTTATCCTTGGCCAACAATCCAATAACCTTGGATGCAGCAGCTCCTGCCTGGGAAACTGTCTCAGGAATATCCTTGGGGCCCTGGCATGCACCGGAGAGGAACACACCCGCTGTGGGGCTCTCTACGGGACGAAGCTTGGGGTGAGCCTCTGTGAAGAAGTCATTGGTATCCATGCTGGCTGTCAGCTTAGTTGCCAAAGGTCTGGCAGACTTGTCAGGCTCAATGGCTGCTGCCAGAACAACCAGGTCTGCATCAATGTGCAGCTGCTTGTTCTCAATAAGGTCGGATGCCTGTACCTTGAGCACATCGCCCTCAGGAACAACCTTACCTACCATGCCCTTAATGTAGTGAACGCCATACTCCTCCACGGCTCTTCTGTAGAACTCGTCAAAGTTCTTACCAGGGGTTCTGACGTCAATATAGAATACGTAAACATCTACGTCCGGATACTTGTCCTTGACCAGCATTGCGTGCTTAGCTGTGTACATGCAGCAGATCTTGGAGCAGTACTCCTTGCCCTTTTCTGCCTTGGCATCACAACGTGATCCCACGCACTGTACAAACACGATGGTGTGAGGATGCTTGCCGTCAGAGGGGCGCAACAACTTGCCTGCTGTGGGGCCGGCAGCGTTGGTAAGACGCTCAAACTCCAGGGATGTGATAACATCCTTGGACTGGCTGTATGCAAACTCGTCAAACTTATCCATGCTGATAGGATTAAATCCTGTAGCTACAACGATGGCACCATACTTCTCCTGGATGTACTCATCCTTCTGAGTGTAGTCGATGGCTCCTGCAGCACAAACCTTAGCACAAACACCACACTTGCCGTTCTTAAGCATGTTGCAGTAGTTGGGGTCGATAGTAGCAACCTTTGGCACTGCCTGTGCAAAAGGAATATAAATAGCTCTGCGATTGTCCATACCCAGGTTGAACTCGTTGGGAACCTTCTTCTGGGGGCACTTTTCTGTACATGCTCCGCAGCCTGTACATGCATCCTCGTTAACATATCTGGCATGCTTTTTGATAGTTACGTCAAAGTTGCCTACAAAGCCCTTAACCTCCTCAACCTCGCTGTAGGAGAAAATGCGGATGTTCTCATGCTGAGCAACGTCTACCATCTTGGGTGTCAAGATACACGCTGCACAGTCCAATGTGGGGAATGTCTTGTCCAGCTGAGACATTTTGCCGCCGATTGTAGGCTTCTTCTCAACGATGTCTACCTTGAATCCCGCATCTGCAATATCCAGAGCTGTCTGGATGCCTGCGATACCGCCTCCGATAACCAGAGCGCGCTTTGTAACAGGAGACTCTCCGGGAGTCAGCGGTGCGTTAAGGTTAACCTTTGCAACTGCTGCCTTGCCCAGGATAATGGCCTTCTCTGTACCTGTGGGGATGTCCTTATGTACCCAAGAACACTGCTCACGAATGTTGGCAATCTCTACCATATAGGGGTTGAGACCTGCTGCGGCTGCTGTCTTGCGGAATGTGGCCTCGTGCATACGAGGAGAACAGGAACATACTACGATGCCTGTCAGCTTGTGCTCTGCTATGGCATTCTTAATAATATCCTGTCCTGCCTGAGAGCACATGTATTGATAATTGGTGGAAAAAACAACTCCGGGCTCCAGCTTAAGAGCCTCGGAAACTGCCTGTACATCTACTGTTGCTGCAATGTTGCTACCGCACCAGCAGACGAAAACTCCTATTCTTTGCATATGTTTTCTCCCTCCTTACTTTGTGTATTTTCTAAACGCACTGACGATTGCCTGCTGTGGAATATCATCATCTAACATGGCAGGAACGTCATTTGCGGTCATGTGGTTTGCTCCCTGCTTGCGAATCGCAACCAGGCGAACAGCCTCAACCAGTTTGGCCGGCTCGACACCTCTGGGGCATCTGTCCACACAAGCAAAGCATGTGAGGCATCTGTATAAAGACTTAGAATTAAGCAGAGGCTCAATGTTGCCTGAATCTACCATGCTGACGAACTGATGGGGATGATACTCCATCTCGTCATATGCAGGGCAGGTTGCAGAGCACTTACCGCACTTCATGCACTTTCTGGGGTTAACACCGCTCATGCGTGTCAACTCCTCCTGGAGATATTTGGTGTTATTGCTCATTTGGAACCTCCTTTACGCCCAGGGCCTCGGCCAACAATTCTGTGATGTACACAACTGGCATATCAGAACCAGCCTTCTGCAAGTTGTAACGACAGAGAGGACATGCTGTTACAAGGACCTCTGCGCCTGCAGCCTTGGCATTCTCGATAATGTCCAGGCTCTTTTTCTTGGCAAAGTCGGGGCTCTCCATAGTGACATATCCGCCACAGCACTCGTTGCGTCTGGCATATACCACAGGCTCTGCGCCGATTGCTCTGATGAGATCCTCCACAATCGTGGGATTCTCCGGGTCATCCATCTGCATAGTGGAGTTAGGTCTCAGCAGGAGACATCCGTAGTAAGCAGCAATCTTCTTGCCAGCCAGCGGATTTACCACCTTCTCCTTGACCTTGTCATAACCTACCACATCGCGAAGCAGTTCCAGGTAGTGATATACAGTGGTGTCGCCGGTGTAGGGCTCCTCACCCATGTAGTTGTTTACCTTGGACGCAAAGAACGCATCATTCTGCATGGCGTGGTTGGTCTGCTTGATTACATTGTGGCAGGCGGAACACACGGATACCAGGGGCTGGCCCTTGGCTCCTGCCTCCTTAAGAGCGCGGACAGAGGAAAGCTTAGTTGCCACCTCGTCATTTGCTGTGGTGAATACACCTCCGCAGCACTGCCAGTTTTCGATCTCCTCTAGGGTCACACCCAGGGCCTCTGCAGATCTGCGTGCATATACGTCCAGATCCTTGGCCTTGTTCTTCAGTGTGCAACCGGGAAAATAACTAACCTTCATGTGTTTCCTCCCTTAGACCATCTGTTCAGGATGGAATACCTCGTCAAATCTCTCTGCTGTCAGGAATCCCAGCTCAACGCAGGCCTCCTTGAGAGAGATGTTGTCCTTAAATGCCTTCTTTGCTGTCTTGGCAGCGTTCTCGTATCCGATGTAGGGGTTGAGGGCAGTTACCAGCATGAGAGAGTTGTGCAGGTTGTGGTGCATCTTCTCTCTGTTTGCCTTGATGCCTACTGCGCAGTTCTTGTTGAAGGACATAATTGCCTCAGCAAGAAGTCTGGATGACTGCAAGAAGTTATAAATGCAAACCGGCATGAAAACATTGAGCTCGAAGTTGCCCTGGGATGCTGCCATACCTACTGCAACGTCATTACCCATAACCTGTACTGCTACCATGGTTACAGCCTCACACTGCGTGGGGTTAACCTTGCCGGGCATGATAGAGGATCCGGGCTCGTTCTCAGGGATGAAAATCTCTCCCAAACCATCTCTGGGGCCGGATGCCAGCCAGCGAACGTCGTTGGCAATCTTCATCATATCACAGGCCAGAGCCTTAATGGCGCCATGGGCAAATACCAGCTCGTCCTTAGATGTAAGGGCGTGGAACTTGTTTACAGCTGTTACAAATGGCTTGCCTGTAATGTTTGCAACCTCTGCTGCAACAGTCTCTGCAAATCCCTTGGGGGTGTTGAGTCCTGTACCAACAGCAGTGCCACCCAGTGCCAGCTCGTACAGAGGCTCCAATGAGCGCTTGATGAGCTCTACGTCTCTCTCAAGGCTGGATCTCCAACCGCTGATTTCCTGTGTGAAAGTGATAGGTGTAGCGTCCTGCAGGTGAGTTCTACCGCTCTTTACGATGCCCTCGTTCTCCTGCTCCAAGCGCTTAAATGTATCAATAAGTGTATTTGCTGCAGGGATGAGCTTATTCTCCAGGGACAGAATTGCAGCAATGTGCATTGCTGTGGGGAATGTGTCGTTGGAAGACTGGCTCATGTTTACATCGTCGTTGGGATGCAGCAGCTTCTCGCCCAAAATTTGATTGCCGCGATTTGCGATGACCTCATTGGTATTCATGTTAGACTGTGTGCCAGATCCTGTCTGCCACACAACCAGTGGAAAGTGATCGTTCAACTGGCCGGACATTACCTCATCACAGGCTGCCTTGATGGCCTCTAACTTGCGATCTGTCATCTTCTCGGGACGGAGTTTGTTGTTTGTGATGGCAGCTGCCTTCTTGAGCACGCCAAATGCATGTACAATCTCCATAGGCATTGTCTCAATGCCTACGCCAATCTCAAAGTTCTCGTGGCTGCGCTGTGTCTGCGCGGCCCACAGGCGATCAGACGGAACTCTAACCTCTCCCATGGAATCATGCTCTATACGGTAATCCATTTGTTAACTTCCTTTCAGAAATAAATTCTTATATTTCAATATTATCAATAACTTCTCTCAGGCATTTTGCGCTGTGACGCAAAGCCACCAGCTCCTCGTCATTGAGGGGCAACAGCACCTTGCTCTGTGCCTTTTTGGATCCAACAATGTTCAGCAAACTCAGACAAACATCGTCAATTCCGTACTCGCCGTGAAGCATAGTAGAAACAGTCAACGTTGTGTCAAGACCGCTGAGCAGGCACTTGCACAGGTGGCAAACCGACACGGAAACTGCGTAGAAGGTAGCACCCTTACGCTGGATAACACGTCCTCCGGACTTGCGCACATACTCCTCTACCTCCTCGCGCTTGAGCTCAGGGTAATTGCCATTGGCTGTCAAGACCGCATCGCGGAAGGACTCTACCGGAACATTGGAAATGTTAGCCAGGGACCAAGGGATAAAGGATGAGTCTCCATGCTCGCCCAAAACGTATGCGTGAACATTCTTCTGGCTAATGGAGTAGTACTCTGAAATCCTGGAGCGAAGTCTAGCTGTGTCCAGAATGGTGCCAGAACCAATGATCCTCTGCTCAGGAATGCCGGAAACCTTGCAGAGTGTGTATGTCATAACATCTACGGGGTTAGCAACGACAACATATGTTGCGTCGGGGGCGTAGTGAGTAATCTCTGGTGTAATGGACTTGAGAATATTTACGTTGGTCTGCGCCAGGTCAAGTCTGGTCTGTCCAGGCTTACGTGCTACTCCGGATGTAATTATTACAATATCGGAGTCCTTGGCGTCTGCATAGCTGCCAGCATATACTGTGCAAGGATTTGTGAAGGGTGTGCCCTGACGAATGTCCATGGCCTCTCCCATAGCCTTTTCCCCGTTGATATCAATGAGGACAATTTCGGAAGCCAGACCCTGCAATGCAATCGTGTAGGCAATTGTGGAACCCACGCTACCGGAGCCAATAATTGTGATTTTAATCATAAAATACCCTCTCTATGTATTAATTTCCCTGTATTATCGTCGCTTTTTGTGGTCAGTCAGAAGCCCGCAAAAAACGACGTTTTGTCGGTTTATGGGCGCAGAACGCCCACTCCCCCATTTATTGGTTATAGTAATGTTTTAACAAATTACACGACTTTTTGCAAGTCTCGCAGACATATAAAGGCCATTAAAAAAAGACCTTATGGAACATGTCCAAAGGCCCTTATAAAGCGGCTATTTTCTTTGTGTAATTTTGTGTCGAAATCGAGATGATGGTTCAGCTAATTCAGCTAATAGATAAGAGATAATAGATAACAAAGTTGGTTAGCGAACAGTTGGTCAACTTATAACTTTTCACTCTGACCTCTGGGCCATAGCGACCAGATCTTTTCACTCTTCACTCTTCACTTTTCACTTTTAGTTCTTAACTGCACTTTTCACTATTCACTCTTATCTCTTAACTGCAAAGCGAAGCTCTGCTTCGCTTTGCCCTATCCGCCCAGATAAGCCTTTTTAATCTCCTCGCTGGCCAACAGCTCCTTACCTGTTCCTGTAAGAACGATATTACCTGTCTCCAAAACATAGGCTCTGTCAGAAATTGCCAGAGACTTATTGGCATTTTGCTCTACCAGCAAGATGGTCGTTCCACTCTTATGAATCTCCTGGATAATGGAGAACACCTGATCAACCAGCAGGGGGGACAATCCCATGGAAGGCTCGTCTAGCATGAGCAGCTTGGGCTTACTCATCAAGGCCCTGCCCATGGCCAGCATCTGCTGCTCTCCGCCTGACAGCGTGCCTGCGATCTGGTTCTTACGCTCCCCAAGCCTGGGGAATCTGTCGTAAATTTCCTCTATGGCAGCCTTTACCTTCTTTGAATCTTTTTCGATATATGCGCCCATGAGCAAGTTCTCATAGACCGTCAGCTCCTGGAAAACCCTACGTCCCTCTGGCACCTGTGTCATTCCCAGGTGGACGATGGAGTGGGCCGGAGTTTTTGTAATATCATGGCCATCATACACAACAGAACCGCTCCTGGACGGGATTAATCCCATAACGCTCTGCATAGTAGTGGTTTTGCCGGCTCCGTTGGCACCTATGAGAGTAACAATCTCTCCCTGGTTTACCTCAAAGCTAATACCTTTGAGGGCGCAAATCATGCCGTAATATACTGTTAAATCCTTAACTTCTAATAATGCCATTGTATCCTCACTTTCCGATATAGGCCTCGACTACAGCAGGGTTGCTGAGAGCCTCTGCTACTGTCTCCTGTGCCAAAACCGTACCGAAATTAAGAACGGTTACTCTGTTGCAAAGGCCGACTACGAACTTAAGGTCATGCTCGATAAGCAGAACTGTGACATCAAACTTGTCCCTTATGAGCCTTACCGTATCCATAAGCTCTGCTGTCTCGTGGGGATTCATACCTGCTGCAGGCTCATCCAGCAGCAACAGCTTGGGGGACGTTGCCAACGCACGGGCAATCTCCAACTTACGCTGCTTACCATATGGCAGGTTGCAGGCCAGGTTGTTTCTCTCCTCCTCCAGTCCAAATATGCGGAGAATCTCCTTTGCCCTCTGCCTCATTGCCTTCTCGCTGGCAAAGTGGCGTGGCAGTCTCAGCATACTCTCGATGGAAGAACACTTAAACTCAGGGTTGTTGTGCAAACCAACCATAACGTTACGAATAACGCTCATGTTGTTAAAGAGCCTGATATTCTGGAATGTTCTGGCAATTCCCTTGCGGTTAATCGCCTGCTCTGACAAACCTGTAAGATTCTCGCCATCCAGCATAAATGTGCCTGTTGTTGGCTTATAAACACCGGTCAGCAAGTTGAATATTGTGGTCTTACCTGCTCCGTTTGGTCCGATAAGACCATATATTTCTCCCTTTTTGATGGAGATGTTTACATTCTGGGCCGCCTTAAGGCCTCCAAAGGAAATGCCCAGATTCTTAGTTTCTAATACGTATTCTGCCATTAGTCCTCACCTTCGCTTTCGTAAGGGTCGCCCTTTTCTGCCACCGAGGAACGAACCTTGGTGTCTATAGACAGGATCTCATCCATTGCAATCTTGGTGGGAACTCTCTCCCAGCTTGCCTCGTCATCCTTAACTGCATTGGGATCGTGCCTGAACAGCTTAAATCTCTGCAGGAGGGCCTTGGGGCTATATCTCTCCCTGACACCCTTAAGGGCTGGAGAGTTGTTATAAATTACGATAATGATGAGGATAAGGGCGTATACCAAATTCTGCAGTACCGCCAGATCTCCCGTCAACACCGTAGCCAATGTGGTGTTAAGGTATGTGATAAGGGAGGCGGCCAAAATTGCGCCATTGATGCTACCCATGCCGCCCAAAACTACCATAACCAAAATCTCGATTGAGTAGTTGTATCCAAAGTTTGTGCTCTGAATTGTGTAGTTGCTCCAGCTGTACATAACTCCACCAATACCTGCAAAACATGCCGAAACGGTGAATGCCAGGAGCTTATACTTTGTGACGTTAATTCCCATGGCCTTGGCAGCAATTTCGTTGTCGCGGATAGCGGTGATGGCTCTGCCGTGTTTGCTGCGGATAAGGTTCTGGATAACTGCCAATGCGATCAGCACCAACACAAAGCCAATGACAAAGAGAACCTTTTTGTCATATCTGGGTGTGGCAAGTCCCAATGTTCCACCAAAAGTCTCGCGTCTTGTGTTCAGGAAAATGGACTTAACAATCTCGCCAAAGGCCAATGTAACGATGGCCAGGTAGTCACCCTTAAGTCTCAATGCGGGAAGGCCGATAATAATGCCGCAAATACCTGCAACTGCGCCTCCCACCACCAGGGAGGTCAGCACTGTGAGCAATGAATTGCCCATGGTCTCTGCCAGAACAGCAGCAACCTTTCCTCCCAGGTATGCGCCCACGCACATAAATCCTGCGTGGCCCAAGCTCAACTCTCCCAAGAATCCTACTACCAGGCTCAGGGATACTGCCATCAAAATAGATATGGACATCTTTTCCAGCAGGAACTGTGTGGATGATGCCATGTTGCCCGTAATGCTCATGGAACCAAAAATGATGGTTACCAAAGCCACTACGACATAATTAATATAATTTTTCCACTTAATGTTCTTTCCCTTGATCATACCTTCTCCCTCCTCTTCTTTCCAAGGAAGCCAGTAGGCTTAACCAGAAGAATGATAATCAAAATTGAGAATTCAATTGCCTCTGTGTATGGGGCAATTGCAGAAATCTTGTAAGAAATGCACTCTACCACACCCAGCAGAATGCCGCCGAGCATAGCGCCAGGCACGGAACCAATACCTCCGATAACGGCTGCTGTAAATGCCTTAATGCCGGGCATAGATCCGAGAGTAGTGGTAAGTCCAGGGGACTTCATCAAATAGAACAGACCTGCCAGAGCAGCCAGAGCTGAGCCAATGGCAAATGTAATGGTGATGATCCTGTTTACGTTAATACCCATTAGCTGTGCAGCACCCTTGTCCTCGGAAACTGCAACCATGGCGCGACCTGTCTTGGTAAACTTTACGAACAAGTGCAAGGCCGTCATAACCAACACGGTGCATCCGAGTGTTATCAATGTTCCCACTGAAATTGTCAGGTCTCCTATGGAAACTGTTCCCAGATCTGCTACGATAACAATCTTCTGAGCTGAACCAAAGATAATCTGAGCCAAGCTCTGCAGGAGGTAGCTGACGCCAATGGCTGTAATAAGCACAGCCAGCGGGGATGCGCCTCTCAAAGGCTTGTATGCAACCTTCTCGATCATTACTCCTAGCAACACACATGTAAGAACAGCAGCTGCTGTGGCCAAAATTGGGGATCCTGATAATCCCAACACAACAAAAATCGTATATCCGCCGACCATGATGATATCGCCATGGGCAAAGTTCAGCATCTTGGCGATGCCGTATACCATGGTATATCCCAGAGCGATCATGGCATAAATGCCACCAAGGCTCAGGCCGTTGATAATTGTGGTAATAAAGTCCATTTCTCTTTCCTTAAGCAAATAAAGATTTATAAAATAGCGCAATCTGCCGAGGCTGTAGCAGCTCGGCAGATCGTATCTTTTTTATTGTTTTTAAATTAGTTCTCGTTGGAAGATGCTGCCTTAACAACGTAGCGAATAGCATCCTTCTGAACGTATCCTGTGTCGTCCCAAGTAATGTTGTCACCTGTTACACCAGAGTAGGTGAAGTCGCCGTTGAACTGTGCCTTAAGAACCTCGCACAGATCAGATGCGGACATTGTTACATAAACGCTGCTGTTGTCAGCCTCGTATGCAGCCTTCATAGCATTGTAGATAGCGTATACGCAGTCATATGCAGATGCACCAAACTGGTTAAGTGTGTCTGCTCCGTATGCTGCAACGTACTTGTCGATGAAAGTCTTAGCTGCGCCTGTTGTTGCCTTGGAGTTGAAGTGGGACAGCATGGAAACTTCCTGAGGGATGGAGTTGATATCGAATCCATCTGCGCTCTCAATACCATCGAGACCATCGCATCCATAGTAAATTGCATCTGCAGCAACCTTGTCCTTAGCCTGAAGCATGAATACAGAAGCGGGTCCGTAGTAGATAGGCATGAAGATGAACTTGCAGTCCTTAAGTGTGTCGATCTGAGTGCTGAAGTCTGTTGTGTTAGCATCTGTGAAAACAGCCTCAACTGTAGTTACAGAATCGTTCAGGTTATCCTTGAACTGCTCGTAGATACCTGCAGAGTATGGGTCATCAGACTTGTAGAAAACGCCGATTGACTGGCCAGCAAAGTTTGCATTGATGTACTCAGCAGCAACCTTACCCTGGTTACCGTCAGCAAAGCACATCTGGTAGCCGTTTGCGTTCTTTGGAATATCGTCACCAGAAGCAGAAGGTGTCAGGAAGAATACATTATCCTCTACAGACAGGTTCTTAAACTCAAGTCCAGGAGCAGTTGTAACTGTTCCCAGAGAAACCTGCATGCCGCCCTCATAAAGAGAAGCATAGTTGTTAGCAACGTTAGTTGCGTCGTGCATATCGTCTGTAACAACCAACTTGAACTTAACGCCGTTCAAGCCGCCTGCTGCATTAATCTCATCAACTGCCATCTGAGCAGCGTTCTTAACAGCTGTTCCGTAAATGGCTGCGCCACCTGTCAAGGGGCCGGAAACGCCAATAACAAACTCTGTATTGTTCTCAGCGTAATTCTTGTTGCCGCCGCATGCAGAGAGCAGGCAACCTGTTGCAAGCATAACAACTGCCATAACCATTGCTGCAAGCTTGTTAAATGTCTTGTGTGTCATAATTTAGTTCTCCTTTATCCTCACCCGAAGGCTATAATAAACTATAAATAAAAACGGCCTCTGCAGCGAAGCCGTCTAACTTATACTAAGCTAAATGCTACGCCGTGTCAGCAGGTCCTCGCCAATCGCAATCCAATGTCTATATCCAAGCCAACTATCAGCGAAACAAAAAAGGACGTCGCGCAGGCAACATCCATCCTATCTTCCATATTTGCAGGCTCATGACAAGAAGCACTCTGTGAGTGTGACATCTTACAGAAATATGCTGCTGTGTTGTCATTAAAAAACATCTTGTCTGCGCCTTTCATAATAATGGGTAGATGATACCACATAATTATTCTCAGTCAATGGCGGTCAGGCTCAAAAACATGATTATTCCTTGCTCTTTTTGGCGAATATGTATTAATTCTTTAATTTTATTACATTTTGGTGTCTTATTTCTCGCGCACAAGACGTGACAACACACTGTACAGTTGCTCCTGAGAAACGGGCTTGACCAGGTGTTCGCTGACTCCTGCTCTGTAGGCCTCCTCGCTCGTTTCGTCGTAAATACCGCCTGTGACGGCCACAATCGGTATTTCCTTCGCATCCGGTCTCAGCAGACTGCGTATCTCGGCAGTAGCCTGCATTCCATCCATAACAGGCATGCGATTGTCCATGATTATAGCTGAAAAATAATCCTGGGGAGATGCCTTAAATCTTTCCAGTCCCTGCTTGCCATTGGTCGCAGAGGTTACAACCATCCCATAGCGCTCCAGCATCATAGTCATTATCTGCATATTAAGGGGCCTGTCCTCGCACACCAGAATCCTCTTGCCCTCCAGGTAGTTCGTTTTCTCCACCTCTGTGTCGGTTTGGGTCTGAGGCATATCTGCCGCCCTTCCCTGTCTCCTCTCCATGACAACCGTAAACTTAGTGCCCTGTCCAATTTTGCTATCTACAGTAATCGTTCCCCCCATGAGGTCCACCAAACTTTTTACGATACAAAGGCCCAATCCTGTTCCTGTGGACTCGTTGCTCTGGTAGTTCATCTCCTGTTCAAATGGATCAAACATTTTTCTCATGAATTCGGGACTCATTCCGCAACCCTGATCCTCTATGGTGCTCACCATGACATAGCGATTGTCGCTAAGTTGTCGCTCCTCTACCACCCACTTGATACATGTGCCTGCGGGAGAATACTTGATGGCGTTGCTCAGCAGGTTGGAATATATTCGACGACACTTGACGGAGTCCATCACTACATACTGTCCGGCGGACAAGTCAAAGGAGGTTACCAGCTCGATGTCCTTACGGCGGGCCTCCGCTCCAAAAAAGCTGGCAATACCTTCTAGAAACTTTATGTCATTAACTGTCTCCAGCTCCAACTCTACTCTGCCCTGTCCCATTCGTGTCACATCGCCCAGGTCGTTTACCAGATTCTCCAGGTATCTGCCTGAATCCTCTATCTTGGACATATCCTCCCGGACCTGAGGAGCTAAATCCTCCTGCTCCTTTAACACAGTAGCAAATCCCATAATTACGTTAAGAGAGCCTCTGATATCGTGGCTAATACGCAAAATCTGATCTGCCTTAGTCTCGCTGTCGGCAACGGCCCTGTCCTCTCTGCGTCTGAGTTTTACATTTGCAACAGCCAACACAACGACCGCAAAAAGAGACAAAAGCAACAAACACAACAAAAGCACTACCCACAGGGTAGAGCTTTTGGTAAGCAATATCGCAATAGTAAGTCTGGCCATGTTAATCCTTTACATGGTCGCAGCCCTCCGGCCACCAACCTTTAGTTAATTCACAGCCCAAGCATACGAACCAAGTCCTCCTTGGGCTTGTATCCTTTGGAAACGGCCTTGACCTGACCCTTTTCAATCAGAACAAGGGTGGGAATGCTGGTGATCTTGAATCTGACTGCCAACTCCTCCTGCTCGTCCACATTAACTTTGCACACCTTAAGTGTAGCCTGTCTCTCTGCTGCCAACTCCTCCACAACAGGAGCAATCATGCGGCAGGGGCCACACCATGTTGCCCAAAAGTCAATGAGCACCGGAATGTCGCTCTGCATTACTTCCTGATTAAAATTATCTGATGTCAAAACTGTGATTGTCATATTATACCTCATTTTTCTTTGTAGTAAAGCATGCAATGGCAATAGCCCTCAAAGTCGGGATCTGCTATTTGGTCTCTGAATTCCTTGCACATGCACATATTATCCTCTGTCTTCTCCCTCCTGCACGGACAGTAACCCTCCTTTTTGAGCAGTCCTGTGCGGATGGCATTTACTACATCTGTATTGTCGTTATAACGAATCTTCATATTGTGCCTCCTCTCTCCTGTATGTACTTTATACACTTTTTGTCTTTTTCTTTCAGTAATTTTGTCACACGGGGCACATCTTAACGAAATCTTAACAACATGTGAATTGTTCTTAACTGCATCTTTACGAATAAGCCGATTATAATTAGCCTGTGGAAAGATGTTCCGCCCAATCCGAGGAATTGTGGGTAGGCACCCTGTGGAGGTTTGTAATCCGGGGTGTTCAATTCCAGGGATCAGGCGGCAGGGATTCTGACCGAGCAAAGGCTGTGCATACCCGAAAATGCGTGGCCGCGATTTTTAGTCCTTATGGCATTTGCTCACAGCAATAATGCCATCTTTTTTTTATCGTTACTTGCGGTCTTTTCCCTATATTAGGTATATGCCCTTTTTAGACCACTTATTACAGTTTCGATTGGATTATTTTATGGTAGAATCTTTCACCGAAAACCAGCAAGGAGACATTATGGTATCTACTAAGAAAAATCTACGACTCTTTATTTCCTTTTCCCTTCGTGACTGCGCTATCACACTGCTGTGGCTTTTGGCTCACACGCTGCTCTGCATCATTTGCTCCTTTCTTACCAGAGGACATGCCTTCGCCCCTATTTTGTACATACAATGCACCTTTGTTGTGGCGCTAACTACTCACGGCCTGTTATATAGCTGTTTCAGCGCTATTTTTACCGTTTTTCTTGCCAATTACCTCTTTTCTGCACCTAGACTGGCTTTTACTGTGAACCAGGACTCCATCATAACTTACTCCGTTATGTTGCTGGTTGGTTTGTCCGCAGCAATTGTCTCCACCATATATATCGAGCTCAAGGAGGCCTATCGATGGAATGCGGTTAATTCTCTGTTCCTCAAATTGCTGAGTTCTGCGTCTCACGATTTGCGCACTCCTCTCACCTCCATCTCAGGAGCAACCTCTGCACTGTTGGAGGAGGATAATCTAAGCGAGGAGGCAAAACGCAGCCTGTTGGCGGCCTGTCGCGACGAGGCGGACAACCTTGTTCGAACCGTAGAGAATCTCACTACCTCCTCTAGAATTATTACTGGCAGATTTTCGCTCAATGTTACAATAGAAATCGTAGACGAGTTGTTGAGCGAGGCCATCAGTCGCCACCGTTCAAACCCTGACAACCCCGAAATACTGGCCACAATTCCCCAGGAAATTATGCTGGCACCCATGGACTCAGCGCTAATTGGACAGGCTATTTCCAACCTCCTGGCCTTTGTCACAGATCACTGTTCCCCTGGCAAGAGTATATACATTGCTCTTCGCAAGGAGGGAAATTTTGCCAGGTTCTCTATTCGCTATTTTGGTCGTCGCTCCAAGTGCTCCACTGCAGGGTTGGTGCTGGATCTGAGCGTTTCCAACAGGCGCAGGGATCTCAGCGATATCAGCCTGGAGCTTTCTGCGGCCGCCTCCATCATCCGCCTGCATGACGGTACATTTTATATGGATGACAGGGAGGATAACGGAGCAGAAATCATATTTAAGCTACCCTTAGAGAGGAGGACTCGTCAGTGAAATACAAAATCTTGGTTGTAGAGGACGACAACAGCATCAGCAACTTTATTTCCACTATTCTTTATGCCAACGACTACGAACCTCTGTCAGCCCGCAGTGGCAAGGAGGCCGTTTCCCTTGCCTCCTCAGGATGTCCTGATCTGATACTCTTGGATATGGGGCTGCCGGACACTGACGGAATGTCAATCTTGAAATTTCTGCGCCAGTGGACCAATGTGCCTGTCATCGTAGTTTCTGCCAGATCCAGAGAGAGGGAAAAGGTTGAGGCTTTAGATGCCGGCGCCGACGATTACATAACTAAACCCTTTGGCTCTTCCGAATTGCTGGCGAGAATTCGCACGGCCCTGCGCCACGCAAACTCCTCTTTGCCTGGACACGCGGAGGAATCTCCATCCACGTTCGTCTGCGGAGACTTTTCCATTGATTATGACAAGCACCGCGTAAAGGTGGGTAACCAGGAGATTCACCTGACTCAATGCGAATACAAGATGGTCTCTTTGCTTTGTCACAATGCCGGCAAGGTGCTGACATACGATTATATTTCCAAGCAAATATGGGGGCCCTATCATAATGAGGACAACCAAAAACTTCGTGTAAACATGGCCAATATCCGGCGAAAAATCGAGCCCAACCCTGCTCTTCCTGAGTACATTTTTACCGAGGTTGGCGTCGGTTACCGCATGCGGGATCCCGAATAATCTCCGGGCCGTCTTTTTTTACCATGCACCTTTATGATTAGAAGGTATTGTACTATAATGAACACATATCACTGATTGCGAGGTGCCCTATGAACAAGATTCACTTTTTGAGAGCATGCTGGAATGATTGTATGGTCATTGAGTCCAATGGTCTCTTTGGCATGATTGACACTGGCTTTGAGGACAACATAGGCCAAATTGCTCCATATCTGGAGTCCATCGGCTGTGACAAGCTGGACTTTATACTTATTACACACTTCCACCACGACCACTACGGCAGCCTGGAGGACCTGCTCCGCAAGTACCCTGTTGGCACCGTATATATCAAGAGATACAGCGGACTGGACATCACCACAGGAGGTGGCGTTCCTGCCACTGATGAGTACCGTCAGGAGCAGATGCAGATATGCGATAATCTCTGCGCACTGGCTCAGGAGGTTTCCACCCTGGTCGTTATCGACGAGACTGTCAAGCAGGTCAAAATGGGCGACTTTTGCTTTGATCTGTATGGCAACAGCAATGCCGTCCGCGAGCTTTACGAGGATCCAGCATCCCCCTATTACCACGAGATTCACTTTGGTGAGAACACCAATAGCGTTGCTCTTTTTGCTGATGTTAACGGCACCACTATTTACTTAGGTGGCGACTCAGGCAACGAGTCCAACCCCTATGAGAAGTATGACAGGCAGAACGATCAGTACGCCAGAGCCATCAACCGCCCCATCGACCTGTACAAGGTACCTCACCACTGCTGTGGCAACTGCCTTGGTGTAGATGCTATGAGGATTTTCCGTCCCAGATATGCCGTGGCCACCAACTGGACCGATTCTGTCAATGGCGTGTTCGCTTCCAACAGGGATAAGCTGTTGGCCTCCAACCCTGACATGGTACTGCTCTGCAGCGATCGCTGTGGTTATGCCTTTACTATCGGTTCCAATGGCGACCTGAGCTACGAGGAGATTACTCCCGCTCCTGTAGAGGCAGAATAATCCCACACCTTTCACCTGAATAGAACAAACTTGGCGCTTCCTCCTTGGGAGCGCTTTTTTGAGTCCTGTTTTTGGGACTGTCTCTGATTTATTATCCAATTGTTAGAAAAATCTACATAACCTTTGTAAGATTTGCTCGGTTTTAATCATAAATGATACAGGAGGTAATAATTATGTCTCAATTACGAATGAAAACTATCACTACCAACAAGTCAGCAAAGCAATCTCTGCCTTCTGTGGAGGAGTTTGCCACCGTTCTCGTCTCTCTTGCCATCGGCGCTCTGATGGTGTTCCTATGTGTGGGCGACGTGGTTGCCGCCATCGGACTTTTAGTTCTGCTAACTCTTGTGGCCGTAGCGTGTGCCGGAGTTTTGGGCATCGTCTACATGTGTTTCAATATATTCCACGCTGTTCGCAGACAAAAATAATCTTCTCCTCTTGTTTTCGCAATTAATAAAGCTTCTCCCGCTGTATGGAGAAGCTTTTGTCATTTCTGGTTTTGATTGTATCGTTTACGCCGTGGCCTCTGCTTTAGTCACTCGGAATTTCTCCCAGTTGCCAAACCTAAAGTAGAGATAGCACAGGACGCTGGCCAAAATCCATCCCAAAGGATAGCTGATTATTACCCATATTACGGAAGATGTCAGTTTTGCAATTATTGCCAGATATACCTGCCTGAAAGCAACAAAGGATATCAACATAATTACCATAGATACCGTGGATGCGCCGGCTCCTCGCAGAGCTCCTGCATAAATCTGGTTGACGCAGCAACACAGATAGAAGGGTGAAAGCACGAGGATAATGAGAACTGCGTAGTCCACAACGGCGGGGTCGGGATTGAATATTATCGACAGTGGACGAGCCCAAACCATCAGAGGCACCAACACCATAGCAGAACTGATCAGGGACAAGAACAGAGATATCTTAACTCCCTTTTTGGCCCTCTCCACGTTACCGGCACCCAGATTCTGTCCGACAAACGTAGTGGACGCCATGCCTATGCTCATCATAGGTATCAGCGCAAAAGAATCCAGCTTGGAATAAGTGGTCCATCCTGCCATAAGGGCCGGGCCAAATGCATTGATGTAAGACTGCACAAACACGTTGGAGAAGGATGTAACAGCCTGCTGCAATGCAGAAGGGAGTCCGACGCGGACAATTTGTCTGAGGCTAGCCAGGTCAAATCCCACCTTGTTCCATTTAAGCTGGTAGGAACCTTTGGCCCTCATCAGGGTGAGCACCACCAGTATTGCAGAAACCAGCTGAGAAATAACTGTAGCCAAGGCGACTCCTGCTACTCCCATGCGGAAAACCAGCACGAACAGCAGGTCCAATCCGGTGTTCATGAGTGCCGTAACCACCAAGAAAACAAAAGGTCTTGTGGAATCACCCACTGCCCTCAGTACGCCAGCGCCTGCGTTATAGACCATAAGTCCAATAGCTCCTGCAAAGTAAATAACCAGGTACGTCTTGGCCTCGCTGTGAACCTTAGGGTCCAGAATCTTCATAATTGCCAACATAGGATCCACCAATGCTATGCCAGCTATGGAAACAATCACTGACATAACGATGGTCATAGCCATAAGAGTGTGGACAACCTTGCCTACCTTCTCGCTGTCGCCTGCACCAAAGAACTGTGACAGAACTACGCCTGCACCTGTGGCAAGACCCATGAAAAATCCAATAAGCATATTGATGATAGGTCCTACGTTGCCTACCGCTGCATATGCCTCAGTGCCTACATAATTGCCTACCACATATGTATCTACTGTGTTATATAGCTGCTGGAACACATATCCGAGCAGCAGGGGGGCGGCAAATTTGATCAACAGGGCCCATATGTTGCCCTGGGTCATATCCGTCTCTCTCTTTCTTCTGAGTGTAAACCTAGACATCGAATACCTCCTGTCAACCAAAGGTAATTCTACTCCTATTAAGTCTATTGTCAAAAGGATTTTTCTCAGCCGTTCTATAATATTTTGTATTTGATATAATGATAAGACATCACCATCGGGGAGGGAATTTATGGATCAGATTTACATGTTGTTTCGAGTTGCCCTGGCCATTGCAGCAGGCACCGCCATAGGTATGGAGCGAGCCATCAGATACAAAGAGGCAGGCATTCGCACCCATGCACTAATTTGCGGCGGCGCTGCCCTATTTGTCGTGGTCTCACAGTACGGATTTTTTGGAGATTATGACGCCTCTCGAGTGGCATCCACCATCGTTTCCGGTATTGGTTTCCTTGGTGCTGGTATGATTCTGCACAAGAGGGTTCACATTCACGGTCTCACAACAGCCGCTGGCATGTGGGCCACCTCCGCAATCGGTATGGCCATGGGTGCTGGTATGTACATATTGGCGGCAGGCAGCACACTGTTGGTCATATTTGTGCAACTGATTATGATTATCGAGGGCAAACTCTTTCGATCCAGAAATTGGCGTGCATACAAAGTTGTATATGAATTGACCCCCGACAATCATGAAACACTTTGCCACGCTTTGGCAGTACGCAAAACTATTCGCAGCATTTCTACGAGGAATGACAACAGCCAGATTATGTGCCACGCCCTTGTGCGGGCCGATCGCCTGCTGAACTCCCTTTCTATTTCTGATATTATGCAGGAACACCCCTTTATTTACAGCATCGAACAGGCTGAGGACAATGATTTAGGTTGAGGACAATATGCACATTTTTTTGACAAGTAGTATGGGCGGAAATTATGAGGTGGACGGAGTCAAGATGCCATGTGCATTTGATAACGCCAACCATTTTGTAGACCGGCTAAGGACAGCCTGTGGCACTTCCCCCAGGGTTATGGCCATCTCTTCTATGCCGGACGGGCACGAGATTAATGACATGTATCATCGGATATACGACGGAGCCTTTGAGGCCAGCGGCTTTGCTGTACCCGAATTAGTTTATGTTGACGACCGCAATCCGGAACAATTGGAGCGGATAGATGAATTTGATCTGATAATTCTCTGCGGAGGCCACGTTCCTACACAGAACAATTATTTTCGAAAGATTGGTCTCAGGGACAAACTTGCCTCCTGGGACGGAACTATCGTAGGCATTAGCGCAGGCTCCATGAATGCTGCAGAAACAGTATACGCCCAACCAGAGATAGAGGGCGAGGCTGCGGACCCAATGTTTAAGAGATATTTTCCCGGCCTTGGTCTTACCAACATAAACGTGCTGCCACACTTCAGCGAGGTTCGACACCTGACTGTGGATGGCTACCAGGTTGAGCGCGATTTGACCAGATCGGACAGCTACAATCGCCCTATTCTGGCCCTGAACGACGGTTCCTACGTGCACATCATTCGCCATAAAAAAACAACTGCCTCAACGGACAGTTGTGATTCCAGCTATGTGTACGGCAACGCCTGGCTATTCAACCGCGGGCGTCGCTACAGATATTGTATTAACGGCCTGAGGCGCAGGATTTAGGATCGATCCACCTGGGCCAGGTCCATTATAACCTCCCCTGCCAGGATTAATCCTGCCACAGACGGCACCCAGGCGTTGCTACCGCTGACCCAATGCTTGTCGTCAGCAGGCTTACCCTCTTGCTCGACTGCCTTGCGTGGCATTTCCTCAGAATATACGCACTTGAGGCTATCAATGCCTCTGGCCTTTAACTCCCTGCGCATAATCCTTGCCAGGGGGTCAACTTTTGTCTTGAAAACATCTGCCACCTTAAACGCTGTGGCATCCATCTTGTTGCCCGCTCCCATGGAACTAATTACAGGAACGCCGGCCTCTCTGGCCCTCTCAACAATGGATAACTTAGCTGTCACTGTATCAACTGCATCCACCACGTAGTCGTACTGGGCAAAATCAAACTGCCCCTCTGTCTCGGGTCCATAGAATACGGGGTGCACCTCAACTTGGCAATCTGGATTAATATCCAGTATACGCTGTTTTGCCACGTCCACCTTTAGCTGGCCTAAGGTGCTATGTAGCGCCACCAGCTGTCTGTTCAGGTTGCTGTCCTCCACGCAATCACTGTCGCACAACACAATGCGCCCAACGCCGCTACGGGCAAGAGCCTCAACCACGTGGCCTCCGACTCCACCAATGCCAAACACTGCAACACAGCTAAGGCGAAGTCTCTCCACCCCATCTGCGCCTATCATATTCTGCAATCTTGATAATTCTAAGTTAGTCACTGGTTTCTATGCTCCATTTTTTGATACTACAGAGTTTGCCTCATTCCCAAGCCACTTGTCAATAGCGCCACTAAAGTGAAAACCCCGCGTCCACATAAGACACGGGGTAATAAAGAATTAACTATTTAATTATTTCTTCTTACGGAGGAGTACTACTGCTACAACTGCACCGCCTACAACCAATACGGCTCCGGCAACGATTGCTACAATAACCTTAGAATCTATACCCTCAGACTTATCCTCGCCTACAGGCTCATCTGCGGGCTCCTTTGTAGGTGCCTCTGTAGGTGCATCTGTAGGTGCCTCTGTAGGTGCATCTGTAGGTGCATCTGTTGGCTTAGGTGCCTCTGTAGGTGCTGGTGTAGGTG
>JAZNEA010000084.1:0-9344 GCA_045588325.1 Clostridia bacterium | reverse complement strand
AGAATTGTGCCACATACTAAGTCAGATGGGCCCCAGAAAAATAGTTATCTCTGGTATAGAGCGAGGTGACGATCTGGATAATTTTGTCTTTGAGGCAGGCAAACAACCCCAAACCCTCCGTGAGCACAAGGTGGGTCCCTGTCGTTCGGGGACGGGGGATGTGTTCTCTGCCATTGTTGCTGCAGATGCCGTCAACGGAGCGGACTTTATTGACTCGGTTAGGCACGCATCCGCATTTATTGCCAAGGCTTTGCGCCGCACGGTGGAGTTGGAGCTGCCGGAGCAGGATGGCATTTGCTTTGAGGAGTTTTTGACAGAAATTTGAGAGGAGAGTATCATGAAAGGCCAAAAGATAAAGCTTATGTGCTTTGCGGGCATTTTCACAGCATTGGTATTCGTAGTTACCGCCTATCTCCATATTCCCACGTACAATGGATATGTCCATGTGGGAGATGGCCTTATATATTTGGCCGCCTGTTTGTTGCCATGGCCCTATGCCATGTTTGTAGGTGGCGGCGGAGCATTGCTGGCAGACTGTCTTACGGGATATGCCATCTGGGCACCTGGATCTGTGATAATCAAGGCTGTTACTGTGCTGGTTTTTTCCAGCAGAGACAGGACCGTTATCAGCAGGCGTAACCTCTGGGCTATGGTGCCGGCGACCCTAATATGCGCCGGCGGATACTACCTGTATGAGGCCTTGATAACTGGCAGTTTTTTAGTGGCGCTTGAGGGAATACCCAGTTCAATTACTCAATCGGTGGCTAGTGCCATCCTGTTTGTTGTACTGGGAATGGCTATTGATAAAATGGGATTTAAGCAGAAGATAAATGGAGGGAAGCAATTATGATGACCATTACGTATACAGGTAATACAGCAATTTACGTAAATATGACTAATCGTTGCCCCTGTGCCTGCACGTTTTGTCTGAGACACAATAAGGACTATGTGTTTAACTCGGATTCTTTGTGGCTGGATCGGGAGCCAACTGTACAGGAGGTTTGTGACAGCATCGACACATGGGATTTGGAAAAGTACGACGAGATTGTCTTTTGTGGCTATGGCGAACCCACAGAGCGACTGGATGATCTGCTAAAGATAGCTGCATACATTAAGTCAAAGGGAGACTTCAAAACCCGTATTAACACAAACGGCCTTGCAGATCTGATTTGGAACCAGCCCACAGCCCACAAGTTGGAGGGACTTATTGACACCGTCTCCATCAGCCTTAATGCCACCAACAAGGAGGATTATCTCAAGGCTGTTCGTCCAAAGTTTGGCATAGACTCTTATGATGCTATGCTCAAGTTTGCAGAGGACTGCACAAAATACGTGCCCAATGTTGTGATGTCGGTGGTAGATGTGGTCACCACGCCGGAGGAGCAGGAGGCCAGCCGCAAGATATGCGAATCTGTGGGAGCAAAGTTCAGAGTTCGCCCCTACGAAAGTTGATAGTCAGTTAAAACAAAACGGATGACAAAAAATAGCCACGGCAGGTTGTTCTGTCGTGGCTATATTGTTTTTGTGGATTAACCAACATTCTCGGTCTTTTTCTTGGCGGCCTGCAAGACCTTGGTGCGTACTACGCGTGGCTTAGGAGCAGGGGCAACAATGTCACCTGCATTGGTCAGAGCCTTCTTGGCAATTACAGGGCATACCAACTCGTAAATGAGAACTGCAAAGAGTACGATGTTTCTGACAAGACCACCCTCTACATCGCCCAGCACCATTGCGTTGAGTGACATTCCGAGGGCAACACCGGCCTGCGGTAGCAATGTAAGACCCAGGTTCTTAACAACCTTTTCGCTACAGTGAACGGCCTGTGCGCTCCAGTATGCTCCAACATACTTACCAATGGCACGAACGATGATGAATGTTGTGCCAATAATTACGGCAAACTTGTTGGCAAATACGTCCAGGTGCAGTGATGCGCCGCTGGCAACAAAGAACAGGATGAACAGAGGTGCAGTCCACTTGTCTGTCCTCTCCATGAGCTCCTCGGAGAAGTCGCAGAGGTTGCAGAATACGGAGCCCAGCATCATGCAGACCAGGAGAGCTGAGAAGCTAATATGTATCGAGCCAACATGAAAATCCAGCATAGACAGTCCTGCGGTCAGGAAAACGAAGCATACACACAATGACTGACGCTTACTACCGGAGTTAAAGAATCTCTCAACCCAGGTGAGGATGATGCCCAAGATGGCGCCCAAAAGCAGGGAGAGCACAATTTCCAAAATGGGGTTAACCAGGATATTAATCAGGTCCACAGTGCCACTTTGCAATGTGCGGGCGATTCCCAGAGAAACGGCAAATACAATAAGTCCAACAGCATCATCAAGGGCAACGATGGGAAGCAGGAAATCAGTCAATTCGCCCTTGGCCTTGTACTGGCGAACAACCATGAGTGTTGTTGCAGGAGCGGTGGCAGTGGCAATAGCACCCAAGGTGATGGCAACAGGCAGAGTCAAAACATGGGGCATCAGGAAGTGAAGGCCTATGAGCACAGCGTCTACCAACAAAGCGGTGATGATGGCCTGTGCGATTCCGATAATAGTGGCCTGCTTACCAGTCTTCTTGAGGGAGGACAGTCTGAATTCGTTGCCGATAGAGAAGGCAATAAAGCCAAGAGCAATGTTCTGGATCAGGTCCAGGCTCTCGACGGCCTCAAAGGAGGTAAATCCCAGTCCGGGGATGTTCAACCTGCCCAGGCAGAAAGGTCCAATGAGGACACCTGCAATAAGATATCCGGTTACAGCAGGGAGCTGCAACTTCTTCATGGGTCGGGACATAAGGAGTCCGGCCAGAAGGGCGACGCCAATACTCAAAATAGCTTCCATATTAAAAATCCTTTCTTAATAAAGGTACATGTCCTAATTTGCACACAAATTGTATCACCGCCAATTTTCAACTTCAATTAACTGAAAGCATAAAGACTAGGTCATTCTGCATAGATTTTCAGCAAATATAAACAATTGGTAAACCGATATGATAAGAATCAATGCAGGAATAAAGGTGGCGGCGTTTGTTCAGACAGTTGTCATTTTGTTAGGAGGGTTTTGTGTCCCAGGGTCAGCAGCACAGGAGGAATGGGATCAGTATACAATAGCCGATAGCATCGATGTCACTATTCCGGAGATACTGGACGTGCAAGCAGCCACAAATGTGAGTGCCCTCTCATGTGCAGAGGCCATGCTTATAGAAGCAGAAACCGGAACGGTGCTGTTTGCCAAGGATCAGTATGTACACAGACCAATAGCCAGCGTAACCAAGGTAATGTCCATGTTGCTGGTAATGGAGGCAGTACAGGAAGGAACCTTGTCCTACGAGACAGAGGTTCGCGTTTCAGCATATGCTGCCGGGATGGGTGGATCCCAGGCGTACATCGAGGAAGGCGAGGTTTTTACTGTTCACGAGATGCTCAAGGCTGTGGCAGTGCATTCATCTAATGATGTTACGGTAGCTCTGGCGGAGGCTGTTGCAGGGAGCGAAATGGCATTTGTTGAAGAGATGAATCAGAAGGTAGCTGAATTAGGACTGGAGAATACGCTTTTTGCAGATTGTACAGGACTCAATGACAAAGATCAGTACAGTTGTGCCTACGATGTTGCCATGATTTCCAGAGAATTAATTACAAAGTACCCCGACATTTTTAATTACACGTCCATTTGGCAGGACACATTCAGGAACGGTACATTTGAACTGGTCAATACAAACAAGTTGGTTCGATATTATGCAGGTTGCGATGGCCTTAAGACGGGATTTACCAATGCAGCAGGCTTTAATTTGGTGGCAACGGCAGTCCGCAATGACATGCGTATTATTTCCGTAGTGTTGGGAGGTTCTGATTCCAAGACGCGATTTGGCGAAAGTACTGCACTCCTGGACTATGGATTTGCCACATATTCTGTAGCCGATGGGAGGGGAAATATAGAGTGGCCACAGATACTGGATGTGACCAATGGAACGGAACTGACTTTTGGAGCCGAACCTGCTCCCGGCAAGCTGATAATGTCAAAAAATGAGGCAAAGCAAGTGGAATACAAGGTTGTGGCAGACACAGGACTCCGAGCCCCTATCACCAAGGGTCAGCAAGTAGGACAGGTAGAGGTGGTCCTGGGCGATAAGGTGCTGGGCACATTTCCCCTGTTGGCTGTGGAGGATGTGCCTGCAGTTTCGTTCTGGTGGGTGCTGGTGAGATTGTGGAGAAGCACGGTATTTTGTTAATCGAGAAAGAACGTCATTGTTTCGGGATTTGAACTGACCCCTGTTCGTTAGGCGAAATGCCTGATGAAAGGGGTTTGTTTCATCCTTAGCTTAACCTGCCAAGTCATTCACTCGAGACTAAATCTGTGATACAATTCTCCCATACATATATAAGGGAGGAGTGATTCCCATTTCAGTCAGAGATTATTTGGATAGAATACTTGGCCTTAGCGGCGTCACCGGTGGGGAGTTTTCTGCTGCACAGGCCGTTGCGGATATTTTTAGTCAGGTAGGCTGTCGATCCTACGTGGATGATTTTGGCAACGCCATCTGTTGCCTTAAGGGCACAGGAGAGGCTCCGTTTAAGTTGGTTATAGATGCCCACTTGGACGAAATAGGCCTTATGGTTACGGGTTATGAGGACGGCGGGTTCCTGCGTATTGCCAAGGTGTCCGGCGTGGATCCCAAGACACTGCCTGCCAATATTGTGGAGGTGTATGCCACGGGCGATAATTCTATTGTTCCAGGCGTAATTGGTGTGAAACCGCCCCATCTCCTTAGCGAGGAGGACAGGACTAAGACCCCCACCTTTGATATCCTGTTTATCGATACCGGCCTTACAGACAGTGAGCTGAAGGCCAGGGTTCGCATAGGTGATTATGTAACACCAGTTCAGAGGATTGCCCACCTGGCCGGAGACAAGGTTGCGGCCAAGGCGTTGGACGATCGTATTGGAGTATATGCCATGCTGGTTGCAGCAGAGCAGTTGCAGTCCTTGGATCACCAGACAGACGTGTATTTCGTAGCATCTGTCCAGGAGGAGAGGCACGATATAGGACCAGTTGCTGTGGCAGCTGAGGTGACACCAGATATGGTCATCGCCCTGGATGTGGGATTTGGAGACCAGGAGGGAACCAAGGCAGGCACAACATCACCTTTGGGCGAGGGCCCAGGCATTGGGTTTGGACCGTCGACTAAGAGAGAGATTTCCCTGCTCCTTGAGAATATAGCCAAGGATGCTGAGATTTCCACACACAGGGATATCAATTCCGGCAGAACCGGCACAGATAAGGACTCCTTTGACAGGACATTCAGAGGTATACCTTCTGCCACTATTTCTATTCCGCTCAGGTACATGCACACACCTACAGAGGTCGTTTCCATGACAGACGTAGACAATGTGGCTAAGCTGCTGGTTAAGTTGGCATGCACAGATCCTGAGACATTGAGAGGTGCCATATGCTACTAAGAAAATTGACAGATTTGAACGGTATCTCAGGCGTTGAGGGGCCAGTCAGAGAGTTTTTGAGAGAACAGGCAGCTCCCCTGGCGGACAAACTATATGTGGATTCCACAGGCAACCTTATTGCATACAAAAAAGGCACAGCCACTAAACAGCCGGACAGGCCCGTAATGGTTGCAGCCCATATGGATGAGGTCGGATTTATAGTCAGGAGCGTCAGTGACAACGGACGCATCCGATTTATCAATGTGGGAGGTATAGATTTTCGTATCTTGCCGGGACAACATGTTTCTGTAGAGGGCAATCCCGGAGTTGTAGGACATAAGCCCATTCATCTGCAGTCCAAGGAGGAGAGAGGTCGTGCAGTTTCTGCAGAGGATCTGTATGTGGATTGTGGGTTTGGGTCAGCAGACGAGGCTCGAGAGGCAGGAGTAGAACCCGGTAGCTACATTTCTTTCGCAAACAACTACATGGAATTTGGTGACGGATGCATAGAGGCCAAGGCTCTGGATGACAGAGTTGGTTGTTACATAATGCTCAAATTGCTGGAGCACAGTTACAAATCAGATATATACTTTGTGTTCTCCACTAAGGAGGAGATCGGAGGAGATGGCGCAGGCGTGGCAGCCAGAGCGCTAAATCCCAGAGCCTGCATAGTGCTGGAGGGTACCACATGTAGCGACGTTCCTGAGGTTTCCCCCTGGAAAAAGTCCACGCTTTTGGGACGAGGCCCTGCCATTACTCAGATGGATTTGCGTATGGTGGCCACACCGGAACTTAACGACTTTATCATAGGCATTGCAACCCGAGAGGATCTGGCTTACCAGTTCAAGACCACTGTAAGTGGAGGAACCGATGGAGGAAAGATTCATACCATAGGGACAGGCATCGCCACATCAGTTATTTCAGTCCCAGTCAGATATATCCACTCACCTGTCAGTGTAGCTAAGAAATGCGATATTGACGCAACACAGGCCTTGACAGATAGGGTGCTGAGCAAAATTCACGAGTTTTAGGAGAGGACAAAAACATGTACGATACATATAAGTTGTTGAAAAAGCTCTGTGGAGAGCAGAGTCCAGCAGGACACGAAGAGAACATCAGAGCAACAATTGCAGAACTGGTTAGTTCCATGGCTACTGAGGTGGTCACGGACGTGATGGGTAATCTCCTGGTATACATGGGCCAGGGCGAGGAGTGCGGGATGCTGGCTGCCGCCCACATGGATGAGAATGGCATCATTGCCACATATTGTGATCCGGAGGGGTTCTTTAGATTTTCCAAAATCGGAGGCATCTCCCCTTACAATTTCCTTAACAAGAAGGTTGTGTTTACCAATGGAGTGATGGGAACAATACACAAAGATGGCAATAAGAAGTTCAGCGAGCTCTCATTCGACGACTTGTTTGTGGATATTGGCGCCACATCTGACAAGGATGGACTTAAGAGACTGCCAATTGGAACAGCAGGATCCTTTGTTTCCCCACTGGAGAGAATTGGCAAGGGAAAGTGTGCAGGTAAGGCTCTGGACAACAGGGCAGGCTGTGCTGTTTCAATTTTGGCAATGCAGATGCTGGCAGAGAACAAGGCCAAGCTAAACGGCAGAGTTTGTTTCGCATTCACAGTGCAGGAGGAGTTGGGTTGTCGTGGTGCCAAGATACTGGCAGAGGCGATTAAACCTAAGATGGCACTGGCGGTTGATGTAACCATTACAGGAGATGCTCCCAATAGCCCCAAGAGTTCGGTATCCCTGGGCAAGGGCCCGGCAGTTAAGATAATGGACGGATCTGTTATTGCACATCCTCAGGTTCGCAAGATGTTGGAGGAGGTTGCCGAGGCTGAGAGCATCAAGGTTCAGCACGAAATCATCACAGCAGGCGGAACAGATGCAGGCGTTATTCAGCCAAGCGCAGGTGGAGTAATGTCAGGTGGCATCGCTATCCCATGCAGATATATTCACACAACTACAGAGGAGGTTGCCATGTCCGATGTAGAAAATGCGGCAGCCCTTCTCGCAGCTGCAGTTCAGCATATGTGCAAGTAGTTCAGGAGACGAGTATGGAAAGAACAGTTCCCACCTATGGGGGATATAAACTGAATAGAGCATGGGCCGAAATTGACCTGGATGCCATTCGGAGCAACCTGCAGGGCATTCGCGGAATGATAAGGCCAGGGACCAAGGTTTGTGCAGTTGTTAAGGCAGATGCATATGGCCACGGCGTCAAGGAGGTAACCCGCTTTTATGAGCAGTGCGGAGTGGACTATTTTGCCGTGTCTATGGCTGACGAGGCACTGCAGTTACGCTATTTGGGTGTAGACAAGCCTATTCTTATTTTGGGATATACAGATCCTGTAAGGGCAGAGGAACTGGTTAAAAATCACATTACCCAGTCTATATTTGACCTGGATATGGCAGAGGCTCTGTCGGAGGCTGCGGTATCTCAGGGAACCAAGTGCAAGGTGCATATAAAGATTGACACCGGCATGAGCAGAGTGGGTTTCCGCGCAGGCTACAATGCAGTAAAGGCTGTTACAGCCATAGCTAAGCTGCCAGGCATAATAATCGAGGGAATTTTTACCCATTTTGCAACGGCAGACGAGGCAGGCAGAGCATACACAGACTATCAGTTGGAGCTTTTCCAGGGCGTATGCGAGGAGCTGGACAGAGTGGGGATTCACATTCCGATAAGGCATGTGGCAAACAGCGCTGCAGTTATGATGTATCCGGAGACACATCTGGACATGGTGAGACCTGGTATTATTTTGTATGGAATGTATCCGTCCTCCCAGGTGGATAAGGCCAGGTTGCCTCTGGTGCCGGCCATGAGCCTCAAGGCAAACATTACGCTGATTAAGACAATCTATGCCGGGGACACGGTAAGCTATGGCAGAACTTATACTGCGGAGCGGGATATGCGCGTGGCGACCATTCCGGTAGGTTACGCAGATGGTTACATGAGGAGCCTTTCAAACAAGGGATATATGCTAGTCAATGGACAGAGAGCACCGGTTATAGGACGTGTCTGCATGGACCAGTGTATGATTGATGTTACAGAGATACAGGGCCCCATACTGGTAGGTGACGAGGTGGTCATATATGGCAGCCAGGAATACCATGGAGAGGCAGGGACTTATAGAGACACTATCTGCATCGAAGAGGTGGCAGATACCTGTGGCATGATCAACTACGAGATGAGCTGCATAATCGGAAAGCGAATCCCACGCGTGTACAAGCAGGGTGGAGAAATCGTGGATGTGGTGAACTATTTAGTTTAGTTAAGAGATAAGAGATAAGAGTGAAGAAAGTTGGCTAGTTAAAAGTGAAGAGTGAAGAGTGAAGAGTTGGAAGCTGACTAACTAATCGCTAACCAACGTTGTTATCTCTTAACTCTTAGTTATTAACTGAACTATTAGCTCAAACAGTGGAGGATAAATACATGACTTTTAACACAGATATAGTAAATGTTTTTAACAAACAGTGGGCCCTGGTTACAGCAGGTACTCCCGACAAATTTAACGCAATGACAATTAGCTGGGGCGGGATTGGAACTCTGTGGAACAGACCCGTTGCCACTGTGTACGTGCGCACAAACAGATTCACCCACGACTTTATGGAGGAGAATGACTATTTCACTGTCAGCTTCTATCCTGAATCTAAGAAAAAGGAACTAGGCGTCTTTGGCTCTAAGTCTGGACGAGACATCGACAAGATGAATTACCCGGGGCTTACAGCTAAAGTTATGGGAGAGTCCATGACTTTTGAGGAGGCAGAGGTTACCTTGCTGTGCAAAAAGCTCTTTGTACAGCAACTCGATATAAGCAAAATGCCTGGAGAAGTGCAGGAAAAGTTCTACACAGGCGATTTCCCCCACGACATGTATATTGGAGAGGTTGTGGA
>JAZNEA010000083.1:0-4086 GCA_045588325.1 Clostridia bacterium | reverse complement strand
ATTATAATTCGCACGTACCACATATGGCGAACCATTCTGTATCTCATATTTATGATGGACATCAAGCTCACCATCTATATACACCTGGCGCCCACCTCCGCCACATCTAACATTAACTCCCATGTCAAACCTCCTCAATTTTGCAATAAACTGTTATATTTGCAGCCTGTGCCGGGAATGTCAGTGTGATCTGACCAGCAACAGATGTGTCGCAATCTAAATACGTTGAGCCGTTGCCTGTGTAAAAATCAACCAAATAATCCCCATATGTCGGTATATTATCGAATGTTATAGAGGTTTGTCCGGCTGTCAGTGTCTTTGACGTTGCATGAGTAGTTGGAGCCACCATCTTGATATTAGATATTGTGGTAGTACTGACTGAGAATTCACAAAGATTAAACTCCCATATACCATTTATTATGTTAACATTGGAATTTTGGACAGGTGGTGTGAGAGTTGATGCTGTCTGGACCTGAATTTTGATTGGCTCTGTGGTATTGGAGAGTTCAAGATGGATGTACAATCTCCCCTTTATTGTGCCAGAGCTTGAAAGCGGAACTGAAACATCCATAGCATCAACTGTGAATTTTCTTCCAGCAATCACACCATGGCCAGCTGCAACATGCAGAACATTTGCAGATGTGAGCGTGACTGCACATCCATAAATGATACCGCTTTTGTGCAGAGCACTCTCATAGACAAGAGCATCGTCCTGAGGAGTGACTGTTTTATCGTTGAATGTCACTAATGATATAGCCATTATTTAAGTGCCTCCTTTAATATTTTTGTGAGGTCAAGCCTAACTGTGCCAAATGTAAACTTTGTTGTGGTTCCAATCTCAAATCCTGTCAGCATTGAATCATAAACCTCGCCATTTGTGATAACTTTGACCATTTGTCCAATCTCTATATTGTTTAGATTGAGCATCTTGTCATTATTTGCCACAACCAGCTCAATAAGATTTGAGCGTTTTATATTTCCAAATAATTTATTAGCCTCTTTTAAAGCCTCATCTGGGAGGGTTGAGTGTTGCGTATCTACTGCAACAGTTTTGAATATAACCGGTGTTATCCTGTCCACATCCTCTGTCGAATATGTTCCGTCTGGGTGTAAATAGTAATTGATTGTATACATCAAGCTTGATGATTCATATACAATCAGCTTATTTACCTCAGTCACGTTCTCGTTCAATATTACTTGTCTGTCCAAAATACTTGGAAGATCGGCCTCAATATAGTATGCATCCAAGTCTTTTGTTCCAATCTTGCAATATAGTTTTTTGGCTCCAAAATCTGGTGTTATAAAAACTCCAACTCCATACTTAGTCAATGACAATCGTATTATTTCAAGCAAATTAACAAGAGTTTTATTTGTAGAATATCTTGTTGTGTCCTCAAGGTAAAAATCCCAATTTCCGGTACTTGATATTATCTCAATCTCCAAACCAAATATATCCTGAGCGGAATCAGAATCAGATATCCAATTGGCAGTAATCACATTCCCAATGGTTTCCTCAAGAGATACCGGATCATAGATATATTTAGTTGTTGGAAACACCACATCCCTGTCAAAGAGTCCCATAAATGGCCGGAATCCTATATTTGTATATCCCTCCAGGTTCTCATCAATAGACAATGACGAGATGTAGCCAGAGAACTCAAACTCTCGGCTTTTTAACCTGATGTAATCACCCTTTTGCACAGACTCATCAAATGGCACCATGACAACATTTTCGGTGATAGACAGATAATCAAAGCTATAATCGAAAAAGTCCACATTGTAATGCTGTTTCAGTTCAAAATCTGTGCCAAATATCTCAACATTAAACGGTTGCATATTCTATCTGAGCCTCCACTCCCACACCAAGCTCACTGACATCATCTGCTCCGACTGTGATCATGTTGCGACCATGGCCAAGACGGACAAATCTCTCAGTTGAGAAATCACTGAGCTGGTACATGTCGAGCACTTCATTTCCATTTGCATCATACTCTTTTATCGTGTATGGGATTGTGGTTGTATCAATAACAAGCTTGTTACCAGGCAGAATTGTTCCGATGATTTTTCCTGTTGTCTGGAGCTCTCCATTGAGATAATGGTTCCATCTCGGATTTTCTGCGCCTCCCATTATGATCAGCCTCACAGGTGACTGCATCCATGAATCGGAGTCAATAACAACAGTGTTCTGAGCTCCGCCATTGTAGTTGTATGGATATGTGTAATCATATTTTTTACGAGCTGAGACTGTGCCTCCATAGTTGTACTCATTAATAGTTTTGAACCATGGAGTCCGAGCTGTGAATTGTATCTTGATTGTAAGCGACTCATCAACACCATCTGAGCGCTCTATTTTGGTTATATAACCATCTCTGTAATAGTTTTCATATGAAAGATATTTGGATGGCAAAAAGAGCCCTGTTCCGTCCACATATGCGTTCTCATAACCGCTTGAGGAGACATTGCCGGACTTTGGATTGTATGCCATTCTGATTGGCTCGTTCTGGCAGAACTGTGCAAAATCAAAATAGGCCTGTTCTGCGTTGGGCTGCCAGAATCTCACAATCCCCTCAATCTTCTGCTGGGCATATTGGCTTTTTAGGAGCTTGAATCTCTCATCAATCCTCTGAAATTCAGACTCTTTTTCAAAGCCTAGCCCTGTGATGCTGTGAAAAAAGATTGAGTTTTTAGTGGTCACATCATACTTTGCGCCATCCTTGTTTATTAGCGTGAATGTCCTCATGAGATTGCCACTCCTAACTGTCTATTGATACCATTGAACAATTCTCTTGGTGTGAGTCCCTTGTTTGATGCTATCTCAGGGAGATATTGGTCGAGCAAATCAAGCAGCACGTCCATCCTCTCGTCATATTCTGCTCTAGGTGTCTGGAAGTCATAATTTGCTGATGCAGTCTGGAGCTGTGCTGTTGCACTTTCGCTCAGATCAGAAATCGCACCATTGACTAGCTTTTCATTTTTCTCGATACCAAGAGCAAAGCCCTCATCCGTCATCTTGCCGATATACATGAACTCTTTGGATGGTGAATTGATACCAAGGAAATCCTTTGCTGCCTCAAATGCTGCTTTGGCTGCGTTGACTGCTGCCTCTACGAGCGCACTAAGAGCGGAGCCGATACCTTTTATAATGCCATCAATTATATTGATTCCAAGCTCAAGCCAATCAACGCTGGCAAAAGCCTCAATTATTGCTCCAATAATCTCTGGCAAAGCCGCAATAAGATCAGGGATTGTATTCAGCAATCCTGTGATGAGCTCCATGAGAATCTTGACACCTGTTTCCAATATCTGAGGGAGATTATTTGCAAATGTCTGTAAGAACTGACTAAGGACTTTTGTTGCTGCCTTGATGATATCAGGCAAGCTCTTAACAATACCTTGAATGAGATTCGTGAGGAGCTTGACACCACTTTCCAAAATTTTCGGTGCATTCTGTAAAAAGAAATCAAGGAACTGAGACAAGAGCTTTCCAGCAGTCTCAATCAGTGATGGGAGCTGTTGCAATAATCCATTAACAATATTTGTCAGCATCTCTGTTCCACTCTTCAAAAGGTCAGGGAGCCTTTTTGTTATTCCATCAAGGACCTTGCCAATCATATCAGAGCCTTGTGTCATGAAATCTGCTTTTTGGAATGTATCAAACAATGATTCAATAAGCTGGATTCCGGCATCAAGGAGCTTTGGTGCTGCTTCGACAAGTGCCTCCCCAAGAGCCATAACGAGCTTGATTGCTGCCTCTACTAATGCCGGGATAACTGTTGTCAATAACTGAGGGAGATTGTCTACAATAGCCTCTGCCAGAGTGATAATCAACTCAGCCGCCATATTTATGATCTCAGGGAGATTTTCTGTTATTACCTGGATAAATGTTGGTAAAAATTCTTTAATTTTCTCAATAGCTGTCTCAGTTATGGAGCCAATTGAATCAAAAAGCGTGTTAAATCCCGCAGAAATTGCCTCGCTTGCGCCCTCTTCACCAGCAATCAATTTGGTGAATCCGTCCATGATTCCATTCATACCGGGGAGCAACTGCTCAATTAATCCTCTGCCTACTCCTTGAAAAGCCGTTTG
>JAZNEA010000082.1:0-34227 GCA_045588325.1 Clostridia bacterium | reverse complement strand
GCATATATGCATACAGAAAGGAACAAAATCCATATGAGTGAAATGAACAAGAAGTATGATGCTCTGTTTACACCCTGGAATATTGGCAATGTTGAGATTAAGAACCGCATCGTCATGTGTCCCATGGGAGGCACATCCCTCTTTGGCTGGTTTGAGCTGGGAGGATGCCATTTTGATAAAGAGGCAGCTAAGCTGTTTTTGGAGAGGGCCAACAACAATGTTGGACTTATTATCCCTGGTATTGCACCACTGAGAGACACCTTCTGGGGCAAGTGGCTTTGGCAGAACCCCAAGATGTTCGATGAGCTCAAGGAGTTCATGGACGAGATACATAAGACCGGAGCAAAACTCTTTGTTCAGCTGACTGCCGGCATGGGACGTTCCTGGGCCATTACTGAGCTGGTAGCTCCTTTGCACAAAAACAAGTTCACAAGGGCCTTGATCAAGCCCGTTATCGACACTTCTCATGAGCTGGCTTGTCCCAGCCCACAGCCCTCCCGCTGGGCACATGATATTATTTGCCCTGAGATGACGGTGGAGCAGATTCATGAGATCATAGAGGCCTTTGCCAAGACAGCCAAGCTCTGCATGGATGCAGGGGTAGATGGTGTCGAGGTTCACGCAGTCCACGAGGGATATCTGCTGGACCAGTTTGCCATTGAGTTTTTTAATAAGAGACAGGATGAGTACGGTGGATCCTTTGAGAATCGTTACCGCTTTGCAGTAGAGGTGGTTAAGGCCATTAAGGAGGCCTGCGGACAGGAGTTCCCGGTTTCGCTCAGATACTCTGTAGAGTCCAAGATGAAGGGATTCTGCGAGGGAGCCATGCCCGGTGAGGACTACGTGGAGGTAGGCCGTAACATGGAGGAGTCAGAGAAGGCTGCCAAGTATCTGCAGGACGCCGGATACGATATGCTCAATGCAGACAATGGTACATACGACTCCTGGTACTGGGCACATCCTCCGATGTACATGCCTGAGAACTGCAACCTGGAAGATGTGGCACATATTAAGCAGTTTGTGGATATTCCTGTGGTTTGTGCAGGTAGGATGGATCCCGAGGTAGGTGCACAGGCAGTTGCCGATGGCAAGATCGACGGCGTAGGCGTTGCACGTCAGTTCCTGGTAGACCCAGAGTGGATCACTAAGCTCATCGAGGATAGGGTGGAGGACATTAAGCCTTGTATTTGCTGTCACAGCGGATGCTTTAATTTCTCATCCTCTAAGGGACATGCTAATACTCAGGATTTGACAGATACTATGGGGTTGGCACGTTGTGCCCTTAACCCACAGACAATGCAGTCCAAGAAATACAACCTGCAGCCTGCTAAGAAGTCCAAGAAGGTTGCCATCGTAGGCGGCGGTATTGGAGGCATGGAGGCAGCTATTGTCTGCGCAGAGAGGGGACATAAGGTCACCCTGTACGAGAAGACGGACAAGCTGGGTGGCGTATTTATTGCTGCATCTGCTCCATCCTTTAAGGAGAAGGACAGGGCCCTTATCGCATGGTATATTCGCCAGTTGTCCAAGTACCCAATTGAACTTAAGCTCAACACAGAGGTTACAGATATTGCCAGCCTGGGTGCAGATGAGGTTATCATCGCCACGGGTGCTAAGGCAAAGAGGATTCCAGTTAAGGGCGCAGACACAGCAGTTGAGGCTGTTGACTACCTGCTGGGCAACAAGGCAGTTGGACAAAAGGTTACGATTATCGGTGGTGGTCTCACAGGTTGTGAGATTGCATATGACCTGTTCCTCCAGGGCAAGGAGCCCACTATTGTGGAGATGCAGGACGATCTCATCACAACTCCCGGAATTTGTCTGGCCAACACCAGCTACCTGAGGGACTGCTTTAAGACAAACAACGTTCCAGTACATTTGGAGACAGCTTTAGTAGAGATTGGCGAGGACGCTGTAACCCTTAGGGACAAGGAGGGTAAGACCTTCCAGGTACCCACAGATACAGTTATCCTCTCCGTTGGTTACAATCCAGCACCTCTCGCACCTAAGGCCAAAAAGGTCCACGTCATCGGCGACGCAGACAAGGTTGGCAATCTGAGGTCCGTTATTTGGGGCGCTTGGGACGTATGCATGAAGATTTAAGGAGGAGCGTATGATTCTTACAAAAGAGCAAGAGGCCATTTTAAATGGTCAGCAGGGCGAAACATTGGCCAAGGTCATGAAGACCCTGGTTATGTATGGAGAGGCCTTTGAGGCAGAAAAATTAGTCCCCATCACATCCAAATACAACCACTTGGTAACGTCGTTTGGACTTAAGGTAATGTCTCCGGTATATGACCTTATGCAGCAGCTCCTGGAGGCCGGAGTATCCTCAGGACAGAAGTTCTCTGTGGACCCCAGGCCATTGGACGACAAGGTTCCTGCTAACTTCCTGCAGAAGTTCGTATTTAACAACTTTATGTACACTAAGCAAAAGTTCTACGAGGACCAGCTCAACAAGTTGGGTCTTATGGACGATCAGGCATTTACATGCACATGTTACATGGACCAGGTGGGCAACAAGCCACAAAAGGGCGAGTATCTGTCATGGGCAGAGTCCAGTGCAGTTGTATATGCCAACTCCGTTTTGGGTGCCAGGTGCAATAGAAACTCCGGCATCATCGACATCATGGGCTCCATCGTGGGATACGTTCCATATTTTGGACTGCTGACAGATGAGGGCCGCAAGGCCACATGGATTGTAAAGGTCCAGACCACCAAAAAGCCTGAGGCTCAGCTGCTGGGTTCTGCCATCGGCATGAAGGTTATGGAGGACGTACCCTATGTTGTTGGCCTTGACCAGTGGATCGGCACAGAGCTCAACGACGCCGCCTGCTCCTACCTCAAGGACTTTGGTGCAGCTACAGCATCTAATGGCGCAGTTGGCCTCTACCATATCGCAAACCTGACTCCAGAGGCAGTTGAGATGGGTGAGAGTATTATCGCAGAGGGCGCTAAGGAGTACATCATTGACGATGCAGAGTTGGAGAGGGTTCAGAGAGAGTATCCAGTTATGTGGAAAAAGCCTGACGCCCAGCCAAAGCTTTGCTTCGTTGGTTGCCCACACCTTTCGCTGGAGCAGCTTAAGGACTGGACGGTTAATCTGGAGGATGCCCTTAAGGCAAATGGCATATCCAAGGTAACGGTACCCACTGTATTTACTGCTGCACCTAAGGTGTTGGAGGCATTTAACGCAACCGAGTATGCAGACAGGCTAAATGCAACAGGCGTTATTACGTCCTACATTTGTCCCCTTATGTACATGAATAACCCCCTGTGCAAGGGAATGCCTGTAATCACATCTTCAAACAAGCTTCGCACATATACCACAGCCAGGTATTACACAGATGCAGAGCTGCTGGATATTATCACAAAGGGAGGTAAGTAAGATGAGACAGTTTCAGGGTAGAGTAATTACTCCAGGCACAGTGACAGCAGAGGCTGTTGTTTCTACTGAGGGTTTCAACACTTTGGCCTCATTCCAGATGGCACTCCAGTTTGGCGACAAGGAGGTAAAGTGTGGCGACCAGAACAACAAGGATCTCCATGGCAAGCCAATGATTGGCAAGGCACTCTGCCTGCCTCAGACCATAGGTTCCACTACAGGTGGCTTGGTGCTGTATTGCGCATGTGCTATGCACAAAAATCCGGCATGTATGCTGTTTGCCAATCACATTGATTCTCTGGCAGCAGCCGGCGCCGTTTTGGCAGATGTGTGGGTAGAGGGAACGTCCATGCCAGTGGTCGACTCCCTGGGAGACGAGTTCCTGGCATATGTCAAGGATGGAATGAAAATCACAGTAGGAGAGAATGGTTTAGTCACAGTTGAGGGCTGACGTCAGAATCCAGGAGGCTTGCCTGCGGGCAGGCCTCTTTTTATGTGAAAAATGTATTTGGATAATTTTAATAAAAATAATTTTATTAAGTTTCTTAATTTTGGGGCAATTTTTCTTTAAAAAACACTTGAAAATCTCTCCAAAAAGTAGAAAAATGTAACGTGGATGAAATTTGTCTCTATGACAAAAATTCTATAGAAAGAAGCGCTAAATATGGCAAACAATGAAAGAAGAGTCGGTACAGTATCCAGAGGTATTCGCTGCCCTATTATCCGAGAGGGAGATGACCTCGCTGCTATAGTTTCTAACAGTGTGTTAGAGGCTGCATCCTACGAGGGTTTTGAGCTCAGAGACAGAGATGTTATCTCCGTTACAGAGTCTATCGTAGCCAGAGCCCAGGGCAATTACGCATCTGTGGATGATATTGCAGACGATGTCAGAGCCAAGCTTGGTGGAGGCACGGTTGGTGTTATTTTCCCCATCCTTTCCCGTAACCGATTTGCAATCTGCCTTCGTGGCATAGCTAAGGGAGTAGACAAGGTCGTGCTCATGCTGAATTATCCCTCTGACGAGGTGGGCAATGAGCTGGTCAGCTTGGATAAGCTGGACGCTGCTGGCGTTAACCCCTATTCTGACGTTCTCACAGAGGAGAGATACAGAGAGCTCTTTGGTGTTAATAAGCACGAGTTCACTGGTGTAGATTACGTTGAGTACTACGGCAACCTGATTCGCGAGGCAGGCGCAGATGTAGAGATCATTTTTGCCAACCAGCCTAAGGCTATTTTACAGTATACAGACAAGGTTATTAACTGCTCTATCCACACAAGAGTGCGCACAAAGCGCATCCTCATGGAGAACGGAGCTAGGATCGTATGCAACCTGGATGAGATCCTCAACCAGCCCGTTAATGGCAGCGGATGCAACGAGAAGTATGGCCTCCTTGGTTCCAACAAGGCTACAGAGGACAAGGTTAAGTTGTTCCCCAGAGAGTGTAAGCAGTTGGTATTAGATATTCAGGCACAGGTCCTGGCAGCAACTGGCAAGCACGTCGAGGTTATGGTATATGGCGATGGCGCTTTCAAGGATCCTCAGGGTAAGATTTGCCTGCTGGCAGACCCAGTTGTTTCTCCCGCATTTACTGATGGTCTTATCGGTACACCCAATGAGCTCAAGCTCAAGTATCTGGCAGACAATGATTACAAGGATCTGTCCGGTGAGGCCCTTAAGGAGGCTATCTCCAAGAGCATTAAGGAGAAGGAAGGCAACCTGGTTGGCAACATGGCATCTCAGGGCACGACACCTCGTCAGCTGACAGACCTTATCGGTTCCCTGTGTGACCTGACATCTGGTTCCGGCGACAAGGGTACACCAGTTGTTCTTGTACAGGGATATTTTGACAACTACACATCCTGATATTGATTTGATCAAGGCCTGGCTAAATGCCAGGCCTTTTTTTGTCGAACTTTTTGTGTCCAAACAGTGCCAAATGACTTGAAATTTTCGCAGAAAAAAGCAATACTTCAATATAGTGGGTGATTGTGCCCTGTCTAAACATAGAGGAGTTATAGTAGATGTATTACGGTTTTGATATTAGCGAGAGAGTTAAGCAGTATGCTCATCAGGCAGAGATTGACTGCGCACCCTTTTTCAAGGAGGCCGAGGAGACGGCCATGGAGATCAGTGCCAGAGTGCTAAAGGCATTCAGAGACCAGAGAGTTTCCACAACTGACTTTTTGGAGGTGACAGGCTATGGATTTTCGGATCCCGGCAGAGAAAAGCTGGAGAGACTGTACGCCCAGGTCTTTGGTGGAGAGGATGCTTTGGTCAGAGCCCAGTTAATGTCGGGCACACACGCCTTAGCTGTCGCTTTTGGTGGACTTTTAAAATACGGCGACATAATGCTCAGTATTTCAGGCCGCCCATACGACACGATGTGCAGTATTATCGGACTTTCTGGCAATAGCCGCAATTCACTTATGGCCCACGGCATCAAATACGAGGAGATTGAGCTCCAGGGCAATGCATTTGACCTGGACGCCATCCGTCGCAGAGTATCACGCAGGGACGTAAAGGTGGTTGCAATTCAGCGCAGTCGTGGATATGCCCACCGAGACAGTCTCACTATTGACCAGATTGGGGAGGCCATCAAGGTAGTTAAGGAGGCAGATCCTGACGCAATCGTCTTGGTGGACAATTGCTACGGAGATTTTTGTGAGACCAGAGAGCCCACCCACGTTGGTGCCGACGTAATTGTTGGTTCCATGATGAAGAATCTGGGAGCAGGCGTTGCAGTAACAGGTGCGTATTGCGTAGGCAGGACAGACGTTATTAACGATATTGCAGAGAGATTCACAGCTCCCTGCGTGGGCAAGGACCTGGGCGCGAACATGAACCAGCTGGCCAGCTTCTACAAGGGGATTTTCCTGGCACCAGCCACAGTATGTGCGTCACTCAAGACACAGATCTTCGCCGCACGCATGCTGGAATTGGCAGGATTTAAGGGGATCAGCCCCAGATACGACGAAAAGAGAACTGACATCGTGCAGACAATGGACCTGGAGACACCAGAGAACCTGATCAAATTCTGCTGTGGCATTCAGCATAGTTCCCCCATAGACTCATACGTAACACCTGAGGCAGGTCCTATGCCTGGATATCCACATGACGAGGTAATGGCTAGTGGCACATTTGTCACAGGAGCAACCAGTGAGCTTTCTTGCGACGGACCTATTTGTCCCCCATATACGGCATATATGCAGGGAGGCCTCACATATGAGTATGGCAAACTGGGCATAATGCTGGCCATAGACGAAATGCTTAGAGGATAAGAGAGATGGCAAGAAAGACAGTATTAATTACAGGCGGATCCCGTGGGATAGGAGCAGCTATAGCTGAGGTTTTTGCCCAGGCAGGCTATGATGTGGGCATAAATTACGCCAACAGCCAGCAGAGGGCACAGGAGTTGGCAGACAGGCTGAGCAGGCAATTCGGTGTCAGTGCGACTACCTATAGGTGTGACGTGTCCGATTCGTCACAGGTTGCTGACATGATCCAGGCATTTGTGGCAGAACATGGGACTATAGACACGCTGGTTTGCAATGCAGGCATTGCCCATATGGGACTGCTGTCCGATATGACCGACCAACAGTGGGACAAAATAGTAGGGACCAACTTGAGCGGAGTTTTCTACGCTTGCAGACAGACTATACCTCATATGGTGCGCAGACACAGTGGTAGCATTGTTACCGTGTCATCTATGTGGGGACAGGAGGGCGCTTCATGCGAGGCGGCTTATTCTGCAACCAAGGCTGGCATTATTGGACTTACCAAGGCTCTGGCAAAGGAACTAGGCCCTTCCGGAATCAGGGTGAACTGTGTTGCTCCGGGTATGATAGACACGGAGATGAATCATTGTCTGAGTCCAGAGGATGTGGCACAGATTGCAGACGAAACTCCCTTGTGCAGGATAGGCAGGCCCGAGGAGGTAGCCAATGTGTGTCTGTTCCTGGCATCTCAGGAGGCCTCCTTTGTGACAGGGCAGGTTCTCGGGGTCACAGGCGGTATTGTTTAGGTAGTTAAAGCGAGGTATTTATGCCATTACATATTATCAGGCACGACATAACCAAGATGCAGGTGGATGCCATTGTAAATGCCGCCAACACCTCTCTTTTGGGAGGGGGAGGAGTAGATGGGGCTATCCACCAGGCAGCAGGACCTGAACTTTTGGAGGAGTGCCGAGGTTTGGGCGGATGCTCCACAGGAGATGCGAAGATCACAGGCGCATACAGGTTGCCTGGCAAATACGTGATCCATACAGTGGGACCTGTTTGGTTCGGCGGTGGTCGAGGGGAGAGAGATTTGCTGGCATCATGCTATACCAGGTCACTACAATTGGCCAGAGATCATGGTTGTGAGACAGTTGCATTCCCTTTGATTTCATCTGGTGTGTATGGGTACCCTAAGGTTCAGGCATTGGAGGTGGCGGTGGAGACCATTGCCAGATTCCTGTTGCAGAACGAAATGACGGTATACATAGTCCTTTTCGATAGACAGGCTGTAACTATTGGAGCTAAATTGCAGGCAGATATCAAGGAATACATAGATGAGGCCTATGTCAGTGAGCATCTGATCAAGTATAGACGCAACAGCGAGGCGAGATTCCTGCAAATGGAGCCCTTGATGATGAGAAGCCAAGGTGCGGCGCCACGCAGCATAGAGGATGCCATTGCTAATATGGACGAGAGCTTTTCTCAGACGTTGCTGCGCAAGATCGACGAGAGTGGTATGACAGATGTGGAGTGCTACAAGAGAGCCAATATCGACAGGAAATTGTTTTCTAAGATTCGCAGCGACATCCACTACAAGCCCAGTAAGCCTACAGCAATTGCCTTTGCGGTGGCACTGGAATTGGATTTGGATGGAACAGAGGATTTGCTGCGCAAGGCTGGATTTGCCCTGTCCCGGAGCAACAAATTTGATCTGATCGTACAGTATTTCATCGAAAAGGGGATATACGATATTTATCAGATCAATCAGGCACTATTTGCATTTGACCAGAGCCTGCTGGGATAAATGTCGCTGGCGGGGCGACCATTAATATAATAACTTTTCCTATTATGAGATTGCAGAGATAACTGCAATCTTATTTTTTGGAGGAAATTATGAAGAATAACATTACTGAGTTGGTTTTTATACTGGATAGGAGCGGTTCCATGTCTGGACTGGAGGCAGACACCATCGGAGGATTTAATTCTATGATTGCCAAGCAGAAGGAAATAGATGGCAAGTGCTATGTGTCTACAGTGCTATTTGACAGTGAGCAAAAGGTGGTGCATGACAGAGTTGATCTGCAACAGGTGCGGCCCATGACCAGAGAGGATTACTGCGTTGGAGGGTGCACTGCGTTGTTGGATGCAGTTGGAGGAGCCATTCACCACATTGGAAACGTTCACAAGTATGCAAGGCCAGAGGATGTGCCTGGCAAGACTCTCTTTGTGATTACAACGGATGGAATGGAGAACGCCAGCCGCAGGTATTCTATCAGCAAGGTGCGCGACATGATTTTGAGGCAGAGGGAAAGGTATGGCTGGGAGTTCCTGTTCCTGGGTGCGAACATAGACGCAGAGGGGACGGCAGCGGATTTTGGCATTGCCAGAAACAGGGCTGTCACATATCGCAGTGACAAGCAGGGAACCGGACTAAATTATGCTGTCATGGACATGGTGATTGAGAGTTATAGGCGCAATTCCCAAATTGACGATAGTTGGAAGGAGCAGATAGAGCGTGATGTAAAGACCAGGGGGTAGGTGTCAGTGGTGACTCTTGACAAGCTATTTTGCGATGGAATAAACTTTTGTATATGGAAATACTACGCACATAGGATTGGAGGCAAATATGGCTAAGGTTTTAGTTGTAGTGGATATGCAGAATGATTTTATTGACGGAGCATTGGGTACACCGGAGGCTCAGGCTATTGTCCCGTATGTCAGGCAGGCAATTGCTGATTTTGATGGCGTGGTTTTGTTTACTCGTGATACACATCAGGAGAATTACATGGACACCCAGGAGGGCCACAACCTGCCAGTGCCTCACTGTATTCAGGGTACAGAGGGTTGGCAGATACGCTCAGAGCTGGAGGAGTTGCGCAGGACCCAGGCCATAGATAAGGTTACATTTGGTTCCACAGAGTTGGTAAAAGTGCTGGCAGAATTGGGTGATATTGATAGCATTACATTTATGGGGTTGTGTACGGACATTTGTGTAATATCCAATGCCATGGTGGTGAAGGCATTTTATCCGGAGGTGCCTCTCTTAGTAGATAGCCGAGGCTGCGCCGGAGTTACTCCAGCATCTCACGAGAATGCTCTGGAGGCCATGAAGATGTGCCAAATAAAGGTTTTGTGAGGGCGAAGGGGAGCTTGGTTCAGATAAGAGTTAAGAGATAAGAGTGAATAAAGTTGGAAAGATAAAAGTGAAAAGTGAAAAGTTCTGGTTGCTATGGTCATATGGTCACGCTATAAATGGGATCTAAATACTAAATTAAGGGAGAAGCACATGAACGAGAAAGGTAAGTTGATGTTGGACAATATGACAACCAAAGAATATATTTTAGATTGTTTAATTCAAGATGATGAAGCTTTTACTCAAATAGTAGAATTCTTCAGATCAGCTGTTGAGGTTAAAATATCCCCTACAGAAGTTAAAATGCTATTAGATGAAATGACAGATGAAGGGTATGTTTCTGTCAATTATAGCTGGAAAAATGAGCATGATGAATACCCTTATTCGTTGACTAAAAAGGGGAAAGAGGCCTGGAAAGCAATCAAAGAATAACCTAACATCAATCTAGCCTGATAAACAAAAAGGGGGTTCCCTCACGCGGGAACCCCCTTTATTTTGCGTCACATTATAGGTCGGCGGTTAACTCCTCCAGCATATCCAGCATCTGGGCGAACTTATCGCAGGTTGCCTGGACGGGAGCAGGAGAGGCCATATCTACACCTGCTGCCTTAAGGATCTCGAGAGGATAATCCACACATCCACTGCTCAGGAAGCCAAAGTACTTGTCAAGAGCGGGCTGGCCGTCTGCCAGGATGCCACTGGCCAATGCATTGGCTGCGGAGAATCCGGTGGCGTACTTATATACATAGAAGTTGCGGTAGAAGTGGGGGATTCTGGACCACTCGTACTTAATCTTCTCATCTACTACCATGTCATCGCCAAAGTACAGCTTGTTAAGATCATAGTACATCTGGTTAAGAGCCTCAGCAGTCAGGGGCTGACCGTTCTCCACCATCTGGTGAGCATTGCGCTCAAACTCTGCAAACATAGTCTGGCGGAAGAGGGTTCCTCGGCACTCCTCCAGGAAGTGGTTGATCAGGAAGGCCTTTTCCTTCTTGTCTGTGGACTTGTTGATCATATCGGTGAGCAACAGCACCTCGTTAACAGTTGATGCAACCTCTGCCACAAACAGCTTGTAATTAGAATAGATGTATGGCTGAGTGCTGTTTGTCTTGTATGAATGCATGGCGTGACCCAGCTCGTGGGCAATGGTGCAAACATCGTTGATGGAACCATGGTAGTTGAGACATACATATGGATGTGTATCGTAGGAACCCCAGGAATATGCACCAGAGCGCTTGCCTACGTTCTCATATACGTCAATCCAGCCATTGTTATAGGACTCCTTAAGCAGGTTGCTGTAGTCCTCGCCCAAGACAGCCAGACCCTCCAATACCATCTCCTGAGCCTTCTCATAAGGGATGTTCTTAATATCGCTCTCTACCAGAGGAGTGTACAGGTCGTACATATGTAGCTCATCAAGGCCCAAAAGCTTCTTGCGCAGGGCAAGGTAGCGGTGGAATGTGGGCAGATTCTGGTGAATGGTCTCGATCAGGTTGTTATATACGTCAGTGGAAATGTTGTCGCTAAACAGAGAGGACTCCAGTGCGCTGCCAAATCCGCGGAGTTTAGCATCGTTAACGTGGTTCTTACACTCATAACCAAAGATGGTGGCAAATGTGTCGTTGTACTGACCATATGTGTCGTACATCTTGTTGAATGCCTCTTCGCGAACAGATCTCTTATCGCTATCCAGGAATGTGCTGTATCTGCCCTGAGAGAGCTGGGTCTGCTGGCCATCCTCGTCAGTAACGGTGGGGAAGGGCATGTTTGTGTTGGTGAACACGGTGAAAATCTCAGAGGGAGCATCAGTTGCCTCTGCCATGGCAGCCAGGGCTGTCTCCTGCTCCTTAGAGAGGACGTGGGCCTTGGTGCGCAGGATGTATTCCATATACTTGTCGAACATCTTGAGGGGTTCGTACTGCATGAACTCTGCCAGCTTGTCCGCAGGAATGTCTATAATCTCGGGTGTAAAGAATGCCAACTTTGACATGGCCTCGTTGACCATAGCCATACACTTGGCGCTCATGGCCTGGTACTTGGTTACTGTGCCATCCTCGTCTCTGTGCATGCGTGCATAGCAGTATACCTTGCCAATAATCTGGTCCATATCTTCAACGAGAGTCACGCACTTATAAAGAGTCTCTGCGCTGTCGCCCAGATGTCCCTTGTAGGTCTCAATCTCATTGGCCATCTCAGAAATCTTGGCAATATCTGCCTCTGCCAGCTCATCTGTGGCATACAAGTGGTCCAATCTCCACTTATACTTGTCGTCTATCTCACAGCGCTTTAATATTTCTCCAGCCATGTTGTTCCTCCTAAAATCTATTTCTACAAATTATATTGCTAAAAGGGTGTAGCGAAAACCCTGTAGCTCCGGTTAATGAGTAATGACACCACTGCCATTCAGGTCGATGGGATCGCCAAGGTGTGTGGGATCCGGCCAAAAGATGCAATAGCCAAAATCCTTGATCCTGGCGGCAAACTCTCTCACGTTGTAATACATCTGTCCTGCATACTCTCGAGTCTCAGCAGGCACTCCATATACCTCCATGCCCAACATGTCACCGATATACATAGCTCTATACAGATGGTATGTCTGGGTGCAAATAACTACAGAATCGGCCCCATAAATATACTTGGCCCTGTACAGAGACTCATAAGTAGAGAAACCGGCATGATCCAGGAAGACGTCCTCTGCAGGAACGCCATGGTCGACTGCATACTGCAGCATGGTGCCAACCTCGTTGTAATATAGGGTGCCGTGGTCGCCACTCATGAGCATCTTAGGTGCGCATCCGCTCTCATATAGCGCTATGCCACAGTCAAGCCTGTCCTGCAACATGGGACTGGGGGTGTCTCCGTTCCAAACTGCTGCTCCCAGGACGATTATGGCATCCACCTCTATATCCTGGGCCTCCTCGGGAGTGAGTATACGAGAGGACTCCCTGACACAAATGTAGACATTGAGTGCACATAGGATGAGGGCACATGTAAGGACACAGGTAATAACAACCTTGCCAGCGGTAACGAGAAATCGCAAAATGCGCCTCCATATAGATCTGTGCCTGACATTACCTCTCATGTCCACCTCCATTACAAACTAATATAGCATGATGCATCGCCAAATCATAGGGATAATTTGCGAAAAATATCGCCAGTAAACGACAGAAATTCAGAGTGTCTGAAATTGTCGAAAAATTCTCCAAACACAGGCACATCAAGGCGTTCCGCAATTCGACAACAAAATAAACAGTTGCCAGGGGGCTACAATCTATCCAGCATCGATCGATTAGCTTTCGAAAGGAGAACTACAGTGTTAAGAGTATTGACAGCTTTTGGCAATCAACAGATTCAGGACAGTCTCAGGGCAGAACTGATCCAGAGGGACGTGACCTTCCCGGAGCAGGATTATGGTTGGCAGGGAGAGATTATCACTGCGGCATATTCTGTGCCCGAGGTGGATGTGGTTATGGTCTACTCCGGGATTAACGGCAACCTGTCTACTGAGGCGTTTATAAGGAGTTTGGTTTCCAATACTACAGGGCAGATTATTTTGATTGACGACGAAGTGGGTGAGGAGTTTGAGCAGTTTTGCAGACAGTTTGGCATTGAGAGGGTGTTCGAAAATGGCAAGGTCACTATTAGTGGTCTGGCAAGTGAACTATGCAAGATGTCTACTAATGTGAAGTATCCTGCCGCATCTCCGGCAAAACCCGTGCTGAGGGTGGCAGAGACAGACCGGATGACTAAGTTGACCAAGACCGTGGGGGTTATGGGCGTCAGGACAGGCTCTGGGACTACAGCAGCAGTCAGGGATTTGATAGTGGCCATGGTGGATATGGGGATTGAGAACATTGCGGCTGTCAGCACGGACAAGACAGGGGATCTGCAACAGTCTGATCTTCCTAAGTCTGTGGCCATCTTTTCGGCAGGCGAGCTAACTACTGCAATTGCTTCCAGGGAGTACGAATTCGTGGTGGTGGACTACGGAGGATATGCAGAATTCTTTAAGGGAGTACCTAAGAGGGATGTGGGCACAGAGGCCCGCGAACTACTGGGAGAGTACTTAAGGTCTGACCTGTGCTTGCTTTTGTCAGGTGGAGAGCCCTGGGAAATTGAGAATCTGAGAACGCTGCTGAGGATGGATACGGTGGCAGAGACATTCAGAAATGTGAAGGTTATGGTAAGGCACCCGGAGGGCAAGCCAAAGTCGCTAAAGGGACTTGGGACCAAAGTCGGCGCTGAACCCTACAGCCGGGACAGCCTGATGGGCGTAATCAGAGAATCTTTCGGAGGGATAATATGAGACTTAAGAGAAAAGCGAAAATTGCAATTGGAGCAGTATGCGTATTGGTTTCGGTGGTGCTGGCAGTGGCTTTGCTGATGTTAGGACCAGAGAGCCAGGAGATGGTGTCTGTAGTGGTGTTGTGCAGAGATGTAAGGGCAGGCGAACTGTTATCTGCAGAGGATGTACATATGGTGGAACTGCCTCGCGAGTATGTGGATTCCATGACAGGCACATTTGGCAGTGTTGAGGGCTGTCTTGCGGGAGACTGCAGGGCAGTCAACGACCTGGTTGTAGGGCAGGTTGTGACAGAGGCGTTGTTGATGGGAAACGAGACTCCCATGCATGATTTTGTCCATCAGGGCAAGAGGTTAGTTTCCATCAGCGCCAGCAGCACAGCCACGGCTCTGACGGGCCAACTTAAGGCAGGAGATGTTGTCTCTGTGGCAGCGGTGAATCCGGATACAGGAGAATACTGCGTGGAGGAAAAGCTCAAGTATCTGCAGGTGTATAGCCTGGCAGATATGGAGGGAATCGTAGTGGACTCCATGGGAACCTTGAGTGAGCAAGGGGATGTTCCGGAGGAAATTGGAGAGGTCAGGGTGTTTACCCTTATCTGCGATGAGGAGCAGGCCATATTGCTGGCAGAGATTCAACAGCGCAATCCACATTTGTTCTTTGTGGGCAGAGGCCCAATGGCCGAATCCCTGCTGGGAGGGCCCATCCAATGATGGATTACGGCGCTGTATTGGCCTCGGTCAGAGACAGCATTAACCAAAGTGGTTCGGAGAAACTCAGCGAGAGACTGGACAAGCAGGAGGTGGAGGAAACTCTCAAGGCCCTGATCCGAAAATTTCTCCTACGACAGGAGTTGGAATCTTACGACAAGGATTATGTAGAAAAGCTGGCGCAGCAGATTTATGACGACATGGCAGGTTATGGGTGCATCACCAGATACATCACCGATGACTCTGTGGAGGAGATAAATTGCAACAGCTGGGACAATATCTACATCGTGAGGAACGGCTCTGTAGAGGAGTTGGAGGAGCATTTTCTCAGTCCTGTTCAGTGCGGCGATATCACCCGGCGCATGGTCAGGAGAGGAGGTCAGGTAATAGATGGATCCATGCCAATTTGCGACAGCTATATAGATAAGGGAGTGCGTATATCAGCCATTGCACCACCTGTAATCGAGGATAGCAAAGGAGCGGCGTTTTCCATACGACGACAGCGACTACTCAAACTGACAAAGGAGGACATGGTAGAAAATGGAGTGGCCCTTGGCGAACAGTTGGATCTGCTGATCATGTGCATTAACCATGGTGTGTCTGTCGGCATTGCTGGTAGTACAGGCTCGGGCAAGACGTCAGACATTAATTTTCTGTTGAACATGGTGGATCCTGCTAAGAGGATATTCGCTATTGAGGATACCAGGGAATTGGACTTGGATCCCTTAGATGGCAGGAGACAAATCGTCTATACCAAGACAAGGGAGACGGGCAGTGACAAATATGACATCACGGCGGACAAGCTGTTGAGAACGGCGTTGAGGTTCCACCCCGACATCCTGGTGCCTGCAGAAATGCGAGGCGCTGAGGCGATGACGGCACAGGAGGCTGGCAGGACCGGGCATACCATTGTCACGGGTTTTCACGCAGATAACGCAGTGGATGCTTACACCAGGATTATGACCATGTGTAAGATGTCTGGAACGGATTTGTCTGAGGATACCCTGATGAAGAATATCGTCAGAGCCTACCCGATTATGTGTTACAAGGCACAGTTGCCAGATGGCTCGCGCAAGTGCATGCATTTGATTGAAGCGCTGGACTATGTGGACGGACAGCTAATATACAACCAGCTGTATAGGTTCGTCATCTGCAGTATGGAGTATGACGATGTAGGCAGGGCGGTAGTAGATGGATATCACAGGGCGACAGGGCACATTTCCAACAAATTGGCCCTGCGCCTCCTGGAAAATGGCGCGCTGCCCCAGGAGATTAGGAGGTTTGCAGGACCAGAATGGTCACCGGAGGAGGCATATGGATAGGACTATTTTAATGGCATTGGCCTTTGCTGCGTTTTGTTCCTTTGGGTTGTACATGTTAGTCAGCCCTGAGACAAAGGGGGAAAGGGGAGGAAAATCCCCCCTCGGCAAGCACATGGCATGGGCCAAGGAAATCATGGTAATGAGGGCGATCGAATCAGGCAGGGGCGCCCCGACCTGGGGACCTGCAATATTGTTGATGTCCTCTGTAGTCATGTTTGGTGTCGGATTTGCTGTACCAGTTGTGCTGGGCAACAATCTGCCTATAGCCATTGTGATTGGCCCATGTATGTCACTGGTTCCCTGGATCGGACTAAGCATTATAGGCAACAGGACCACCAGGGCAATGCAGGCCCATATGGAACATGCCATGGGGCTGGTTACTAATAGCTACCTGAGGGCGCAGGATATTATCGGCGCGATCCAGGATAATGTGGGCGAGTTCAGAGGGTACACGGAACTATTGTTTAAGGATTTTCTGACCCAGGTTTCACTGACCGATTCCAGCATTTCTGCTTCTCTGGCCAGCATGAGAGATAAGACGACGAACACCTATTTCAGACAGTGGTGCACCGTGCTTATTCAGTGCCTGGGTGATAGAGAACTAAGGTTTATTTTGCCATCTATAGTGGCAGAAATGGGGGACAGCAGAAGCGTTGTTTTGGAGGCAGATACCATGATTAAAAAGGCTCGCAGGGACTATGCGATTATCATGGTGATTGCCTGTATGCAACTGCCAATTATTGGCCAGGTAAATGGAGAATGGTACAGAATGTTGACCATGACCCTTTCAGGACAGGTGCTGACAGCCGTAGTCTTTGGAGTGATGGCCATATGTTCTCTGCTGGCTCTCAGAACTGGAAGTGTTATCCGAGGAGGCAAAAGGAAATGGGTTGGCTGAAAATCGTGCTCTTTGCACTCTTAAGTGCTGTTGGACTTTACCAGTTGGCTATTAGCGTGCGTGAGCTATATCTGGACAAGGTCAAGTTGAACAACAGAGGCTGGTTATCCGGCAAAAGATTCTTGCTGGGACTGATCATGCCTGAGGGGGACAACAGGGAATATTTGCAGATGCAGCTAAGGAGACTAGGTTTGGGAGAGACGGTGGAGGAATACTATTCGGCCATCATGGTTAAGGTGATTCTGATGGGATTGGGATCCATAATTGCCTCCCTGCTGTCGCCTGCGCTGGGCTGCGTGATGCTGGTGGTCACAATCATGCAATGGTATTCCTCCATGGACAAGCTGCCATCTGCAGTGAGGAGGAGAAACGACCAGATAATGGCAGAGCTGCCTCGCTTTATGAGGACCTTTGCCTATGGAATGCAATACGAAAAGGATATTTTGGCCATGTTGGAGACCTATTGTGATGTGGCAGGAGAGGGACTGAGAGAGGACCTGCTTTTGCTGATTCAGACTATGGGTAACGGCAACTACGAGGAGGCTCTGCGACAATTTGATAGGGCTATAGCAATCCCTCAACTTAGCAGATTTGTCGGTGCGTTGATCAGCATTCACAGAGGAGAGGATCAGACATCGGTTCTGCTGGACATCACAGAAGAGATTACCGCAGTTGAGAGGGAGAAACTTAAGGCGCAAATGTGCAGGGTTCCCGATAAGATTCAGGCGTTATCCATACCTGTAGTAGTAGGAATACTGACAATGTATCTGTTCGTAATTGGATGTAGCTTTATTGAAAGCATGAACATTATTTTCTAGGAGGTTTTATGAAAAATATTTTGATGAATGAAGATGGAAATGAGATTTTGGGATTTGTTATCGTGGCTCTTATTACCACAGTTGTAGGAGGAGTTTTGCTGTCATCCTTCAGCGATGGCGCAAAGGGAATTTTTGACTCCATGATGGCCAAAATCAAGGAAAAAGTATCATTTTAATTAAGAGGTGCGGATGAGAGCAGTATTAGCAAATCAGGATGGAAATATGTATGTGGAGCTTGCTGTTTGCATAGTAGTTTTATTCTCTGTGCTTGCCATGCTGCTCACGATTCCACCTGTCTTTGTTTACAAACAAAATATGGATAATGCCTGCAGACAAATAGCAACCGTGGCGGCGGAGACTGGCTCTGCAGGAGCGGATGTAACTGAATTTGCGGAGGAGTTGTGTAGAGAGTACGGCATAGACGGACAGGTTAGTTTTTATGGCGAGCTTAATGGAGAAACCATCCAACTTCGTAGCAAGTTTACGACACAGTTGGCGTCTACATATAGCATAAAGCTGGGTGATTTTTTTGGGAGAGAATTGGCTTTTGACATTGAACTGGTGTCGAAAGCCCAATCCATGGGCAGGAGGTACATCAAGTGAAAAGCAATCAGGATGGATCCATAACGGTTATGACGCTAGCTATTGCCTTTGCCCTGACAGGACTTATGGTGCTGGTTGTGGAGTTTTGCTACTGCATGACGGTTCGGGCTCATATGCAGGGGACCATGGAGACCACCTTGGAGTCCGTCGTGGAATATTGGACCATGGACGACTATAGGCGAGACGAGGAGCTCTATATCTCAGAGGAGGCTGCCATGGATAGCTATAGGGAAATGATTTCTGAGAATCTAAATCTGGACAGGGATGGCTACAAGATTGATGAGGCAGGCCGACGAATATGGAGATATGAGGAGATGGAGTTCCGGTGCAGCGATAATGGCATATGGATAAAGGCTAGAATTACTGTTTGGCCTGCAATACTTGGAGATCTATTGGCGGAACTGGGAACAAACATGGGAATCGAGGCCAAAGCGTACATAAATTACAACAAGTGAGGGGAGACAAGTGAAAAAGAGCGGAATAGTAGCCATTATAATGGCAGTTTTAATCGTATGCGTGGCAGTAGGCGTAGGGATAGGGGCAAAAAGAACACACGAATCGACGATGACCGGAGGTCAAACTGCGACACCTACAGCGACGTTAACAGCCGTGCCAAAGGCCGAGCCGGTAGCAACACCTACAGACATGCCTACGATAGCACCGACAGTCATGCCTACGGCGACGCCGACTGAGCCTGCGATAGCGCCGACAGCCATGCCCACAGTAGTACCAACAGCCCAGCTTACGATAGCACCAACGGCCAAGCCTACGCCGTCACCAACAGCCCAGCCTACGATAGCACCAACAGCCCAGCCTACGCCGTCACCAACGGCCAGACCTACGGCAACTCCTGTACCAGAGGCAACACATAGACCTGTAGCACAGGAGGAGAGTATTTACGAATATGTCAAGAATTGCGGACTTTATGGAACACCCACCACATCTTCTATGGGATATGTGGGTAACTATTTTCTCAAATCAGAGGTGCCAGATCTTACAGATAAAGGGATCAGGCGGGATAGCACCTGGTCCGTGTATAGACAACTGTACAACGACTGGGAGGGGTACGACTGCACAATTATCCTGTCTTCATTTGGTAAAGAGACCAGGGATCAAGTGCTGGAACTTCTGAAGGTTATCTATCCAACTGGTTATCAGGAAGTAATGGATTTGGTTGTATTGGCATTAAGACAAGAGATTTGGGAGTACAGATGGGGATATCAGGGGGAAACTCCAATGGCCGGCACAATGGGTGTAAGGTACGTGGATGACAGGGAGGTGTTTATTATTTTGAGAAAGGATCTGTCATTCCTAGAAATCCATATTACAGATGCTGGCGTTATTAATCCCATAGTGTCTCAGCCCTGGCCAGATGAGGTGGTTGAATATCTGACACGGGAAGGAACCGGCAATGGCACTACAGAATTCGATATTTGGTATAGGGAGGAATATGGCCTGTGAAAAAGATATATTGGTCGTGGGTGGTATTGGTGGCAATTATAGTTGTCGTGCTGTTTCCATCTGCTGCCCTTGCGGAGACAATTGATACATATGATTTGGAATTAAAGCTGGTAGATAGCAGAGGCCAGTCATCTACAGGAGGAACTTTGTCATATGCAAGTTTTCCTCAGACGTTTTATGTGACTGCATCTACGCCAGGAGTATCAACTAACAAGACTATAAGCGTTAAGAAGCCCAACGGCCAGACAGTGGAGACCAATAAGTTTACCGTAACTGGCGGCAGTGATATGGGAACATACATTATCACAGCCAAAACTACTGGCGGAGCCGTCAAGGAAATTGCCGTTCACGTAAAGTATGAGGTTAAGGCAGAAGACACATCAACCTATAAATACAGGACGGTGGCATTACAGATTAGCTCTGTCAAGCTGGGAGATACGCAGGTTATGTCCGGGCTTAACACCCGTATCAACTTGGTGGGTGGCACAGCCTTAGCGCCAGATGCAGAACAGGTGCTGGCCAACCTTATTAAGAAAACCGACGGACAAACCTATACCCTGGAGGGCAGCTTGGTAATAGAGGTGTATAGTGCCCGCGGGGTAGTTGGAACCTATGTGATAAAAAAGGATTGGCAAAGATTGCTATCAGATTATGATTGGGTGCCAAATACAATAGACGCATTTAGAACAATGCAGGATGCCAGCACAGTGTACCAAGCTCCGCAGTTAGTTGAAATGCGTGTAGAGTGGAGGGATGCTGATAAAAGCTACAAAGTCCTGGAATACATCTCTCACAAAGAGGTAATCGCGGCCAACCAGTGGCTGGTAATGTCTGCTTATGTTACAGACAAGGAATTGGACGACAAATATAACCATGTATTCTCTGGTATTGTTGTTAGGCACGCCGATGGCAGGGTATATGAGGAACACGATGAGCCCCGCGAAAGCATGACGGCACAGGGGTATAGCAATATGGAATGTGTAACTATAACCTTTGATTTTAAGGTGCCCAACAATCGGGATTTGGAGTTGATCGCACCAGAGCAGCCATCTTATCCAGAAGGCGAGGATGTGGTCACCTGGGTTTATCTTAGCCTGGAGGGAAAGGACATTACCCCCTGGAACATGGTCACAGCCGTCATAGAGATACCGGAGCTCAGTTATACATATCAGACTGTGGTGACCTGCAAGGAAAATAGTACCATCAAAATACCATTTAAATGGCATACGCCGGATGTAACTGCCACAAAGAGCGTGACAATACGAGCGCAGATAAATAAAGGCAAAGTCATTGCAGAGTCAACTTATGACAACAATGTGGTGGAGTTCGAGGCGCAGATTATGAATATGAACTACAACCCGCCAGCAGAGACAGGCCCGGCATACCCAGCACCCCCATCCAGAAGCACCTCAGGAAAGATTACTTGGACGGAGCAAAGATACGAGGGAGGCAAGATTGTAAATAAGGAGTACTACGTCCGACTTCGCGTCACAGCCGAAATTGATTACACCACAGAGGATGCAGGCTACATCAGGAGCGGGTACGGATTTGGTCTGGTATTGAACTATAGCATTGAGACAAATTACGATAAGCCAGATCTCATTACTGATTGTCAGGTGGCAAAGGTGGCACTGCCCCAGTACACATACTGGAAATATTCCTATATGGAAAGGGTAGATCAATCATCCTGGCAGCTAGCTCCGCATGCTGATTCCCCAGCAGGCAACAGAAAACAATACGTTCCTGTGTGGTGGGCAGATAATGAGCCATACATAATCCAGGCTATGTGTGGTGAGGTGTACACCCCAGGTGGTGTGCTGAATTGTTGGGTTACTGGTAGCAACGACAGCCAGCTTAGTTTGAACATAGAGGGGAGCATGTACGACGATGATCACATTGGCTACTGATGCCATAGTGGCATGTGGCATAGCATTTGTTATGGCCGTAATATCCGTAGAGGATTGTAACACCTTTAAAATAAGGAATAACAAAGTGGTATGGATAGGGCTGATGGCCCTGGTGTACCGCATTGTGGCCCAGATAAATAGAGCTGTCGGGAGGACGTATTCCAGCCTGGAACAGCTGTTGGAGCCTATGATCCAGGGGCTGATGGGCATGGTAATTGTGGCACTGCCTATGTTGTTGTTGGCAACCTATTTCAAAATACCGATTGGCGGAGGGGATATCAAGCTGACGGCAGCTCTGGGACTATATGTTGGGTGGCAGGGCAGCATATGGATTATGATGCTCTCCTGTATTGCTGCTTGTGTAGCATATGGGATTAAGGCAGTGGGTACCCCGGGTTTGGTCGGACTTAAGACCAAGATCCCCATGGGGCTATATACTCATATAGGGTATACCATATTTATTTGCTACAAACTTCTCTCTCCAGGACCTTGAGAGAGTGGAGACTGATTAGGAGCAATGTTATCAAAAGACCTGCAAAGAGACCGCAAGTTATACCAAAGTTAATGTTTATAAAATCTGTTACAGAGAATATGAACTGGAACAGAAGGCATCTGAGGGCCAATTTGCCATAAAAATTGTCGAGGAGCCCCATTAGATCTGTGGCCAGCGAAATATATACTCTGCATGCCTCGGCAGATGAGGAGTAGAGAGATGGGTCGTAATATGCGCAGGCAGGGGAGCCCAGACAATCCTTGCCGGTGGGTAGCAACACACAGTCGGCCTCATCCAGAGCTACGTCTGAAGAATAGTGGTCCAAAGCCACAGTTACAACTTTGCCCATAGCCACTCTGCGCTTGATATAGTAACCTGCCTGATTCTCTGAGATGTTGCAAAAGTATTCTCCAACATGGTTGGCCTCACACATGGATTCAATATTGTCCATGGGCAGGGGAGAGAGGAAGATGACATTTTCGTTAAAATCAGGATCGTGGGTTACTGTATCGACAAAGATGTTTTCGCTCTTAGCTGCGGATTCGATGGAATAGATTGAGACAAAGGACAATCCTTCGCGGGAGAGAACATTGGAAAAAATGCGGTGGATACCCCAAATTTTCATGCCCAGCCAATAGGTGGCAGACAGTGCCAAAGCAAGTGCTCCTGCCCCCATACCCTCCGCCAGAGAAAATGAGAGGGTATAGTTAATACCCGTTATAAACGTAAAGAAAAGGGAAATACAGATGTATGTAATGGAAAAAACTCTGTTGGGAGAAGTGGGGTTTTTCCTGAAAAGGTATTGAACAGTGTACATAAAATTTCCCTCAAATTATCTACATTTTGCAATAATGGTAGAACTGCCCTCTCTTTCTGTCAAGTTTATTGAATTGGCAAAACCACAGTGCTATACTGTCGAAAATTATAATTTGGAGGTTTACCAAAATGGCTAGAGCAAAGGGCAGCAGTGAAAGCGCTGGCATTTTTGGCCGTATATTTGACAGGTATTTTGTTAAGGCAATGAGCTATATGGCTCAGGGTTTATTCGCATCCCTCATCATTGGATTGATCATCAGCCAGCTGGCAAAGATCCCATTCCTCGGGTTCCTTTCCAATGTGGGATCTCATTTGGGAGCTTCTTCTCCCGTTATAGGTGCAGCTATTGGCGCCGCAATTGCATATGGTTTCCAGTGCAAGGCATTGGTTGTTTTCTCATCTATTGCAACTGGTGCTATCGGATACGCAGCAGGCGGTCCCTTGGGAGCGTATATTGGCGGCGTAGTTGGAGCAGAGATCGGAAACCTGGTTGCTGGCAAAACTAAGTTGGATATTGTTGTAACTCCTTTTGTTACCATCGTCTCTGGTGGAATGGTAGGTATCCTTGTAGGACCCTATTTCCAGAGCTTTATGAATTGGTTGGGAGCAGTTATTGGCAACGCCACAGTGCTTAATCCTTTCATCATGGGTATCGTAGTTTCTGTGCTGGTAGGCCTTGCACTTACCGCACCGATCAGCAGCGCAGCTCTTTGCATATCACTGTGGGGCAGTGTAGATATGACAACAGGTATGCTTTTGGCTGCAGGTGCAGCTGCAGTTGGATGTAGCGCACAGATGATAGGTTTTGCCGTTGCCAGCCGTAAGGATAATAGCGTTGGAGGATTCCTCTCCCAGGCACTGGGAACATCTATGTTGCAGATTGGCAATATTATGAAGCACCCTCAGATCCTGATTGCACCCACACTGGCTGGAGCTATTCTGGGACCCATTTCGACATGTCTGCTTAAGATGACCAACACAGCCACAGGCGCAGGTATGGGTACATCTGGTCTCGTAGGCCAGTTTGGCGCCTTTGCAGCAATGAGTGGATCTCTCAACAGCTGGATTGTTGTGTTAGAAATTGTTACAATGCATGTAATCGCACCTGCAGCGCTCACATTGATTATCGATGGAGTTCTGCGTAAGGCAGGTTGGATTAAACCTGGATATATGTGTATTGAGAAGTAATGATTATGGAGTTAGCAGACAGAATACAAAACATAGCAACAGATATGGGGGCAGACCTGTTTGCCATTTCCTACGTAGGTGATGGCGTCGATCCGGATCTTGCTGCTTTACCCAACTGCATAACGGTTGGCGTACATCTGTCTGACTTTCTCATTTCTGGCATTTTAGATGGTCCTACTTATACATACTTTCAGCACTACAGGACGGTCAATACCCTCATAGATCAGATTACTACCAGGATTGTCATAGAGCTGCAGAGACAGGGCTATCATGGCTGTGCCATACCAGCGTCCCAGTCCGTTAAGGACAGACCAGGGGAGTACAGAGGGGTTTTCCCACACAAGACAGGAGCGGTTCATGGTGGATTGGGGTGGATTGGCAGGAACGGACTGCTAATTACAGAAAAGTACGGCCCATCTGTCAGGTTTGGTTCGGTGTTGACCAATGCACCTTTTGACCAGGCGGTGGATCGCAGCCGGGATATGGCAGAGTTGGCCACCAAATACTGCGGCGATTGTGCCTTGTGTGTAGAGAACTGTCCGTCAGGAGCTATACAAGGTGGGCTATGGCAACCGGGAGTTCCGCGTGAATGCCTGGTAGATGCGGATGTTTGCTCCAGGCATATGACCAAGGCCTATGGCCACATAGGCAGAGGCTCAGTGTGTGGCAGATGCATAGCCGTCTGTCCCTTGGCAAATACGAGAAAGTAAATATCAATGAGAAAAAACAGCAACAGGATTCTGTTGCTGTTTTGCTTTGCCGTTTTATATAGTTGGCATCACGTTTCCACCACAAACCGGTAGATATACTCCGGTTATGTAGTCCGCCATATCCGAGGCAAGGAAACAAACTGCGTTGGCTATCTCTAAATCTGTACCGCGACGTCTTAGAGGAACGTTGTTGTCATAGGCAGCATTCTTCTCGGTGCCTCGAGCACGGTCGTTGTCAGTAATGGTCCATCCGGGAGCAACCTGATTTACAGTGATGTTGTACTGTCCCACCTCTTTGGCGAGGACTCTCAGCATGCCATCCATCCCTCGCTTGCCTGCCACATATGCACTCTGAGTGGGGAAAAGCTGCATGGAGCACTCTGTGTTAATGGCAATAAACCGTCCCCAGTTCAGACTCTGCATGTGGGGGATAAAGACCTTGGCCATAACTACATTCTGCATAACGCATGTCTTGAACTGGCTTTCGTAGTCGGCTAAATCCTGCTCCAACACAGTGGTCCAGTCGTACTGAGCCACAGCAGCATTGACCACAATGTCCGCTGTGCCGAGGACACTCTGTATCTGCTCCCTCATCCTGGTCACAGAATCCATGTCGGTTGTGTCGGCCTGCACAGCCATGGCTCTGCCTCCTGCTGCCTCTATGGAGCTGACCACCTGGAGGGCCTGTTGCTGGTTGTTATGATAATGCACTGCGATAGCGGCCCCGGCCTGGGCTAGTCTGAGCGCAATAACTCTGCCTATCTGACCAGAGGCTCCGGTGACTACGGCTACGTGTCCGGACAAATCGATATTTATGGGCATATTGTTCCTCCCTTGTATAATCTCTGGCAAATATTATACCAAATCAACATATTGTAATAACAGACCTCACTTTCACATATATGAATGCGGCGTTTCCACCGCAAGAGTATGAATTATTACACATGCAACACAAGGTACCAAGTGATAATTTGTTTAACTGAGAAATAGGGAATAACAGAAGAATAACAGGTAAAAATAGATGAGAAAGAATACGACCGAGGATTTCATGGCCAAGAGACTGTCTGCACAAGCTGCTGCTGCCATAGAGGGGGCAAAGGATTGCGCAGTTTCTTTGGGACACAGGTATTTGGGCACAGAGCACTTGCTGGCAGGAATGCTACGGGTGGCCGACAGCAGGGCGGCAAGAATTCTCCGCAGATACGATGTGGAGGAGGACAGAATAGTCTCTGGGATTCGAGACACCATTGGCATTGGCAGCTATCAGGGAGAGCTGGTGGGCTACACACCGCGAGTGAAAGAGGTTTTCGACGTGGCCACAGAAATGGCCCAGGAAGGCTCTGGGATAATAGACACGGAGGTGCTGCTCAGCGCTATCTTGTTGGACAAGGACAGTCTGGGGACTGCCTTGCTCCGCCGCATGAACGTAAATGTAGGCGTCCTGTTGGTTGAGTTATCCAAGGGAGGGAAATTGGCAAAGACAGAAGAAAAACAAAAGCCTTCGGCGGACACACCACTGTTAAACAAAATAGGTAGAGACCTTACAGCCATGGCAACTCGAGGGGAGATAGACCCATGTATTGGCAGAGAAGCAGAGCTCATGAGGATGATGAGGGTTCTGTGCCGCAGGTCCAAAAATAACCCCTGCTTAGTGGGGGAGCCTGGTGTCGGCAAGACCGCCATAGTAGAGGGCATGGCCGATAGAATCGCCAAAGGGCAGGTGCCATCGTGCCTCAAGGGGTGCAAAATTATATCTTTGGACATGGCATCCGTGGTGGCAGGATCGAAATACAGAGGCGAGTTCGAAGACAAGGTCAAAAAGATTATTGATGAAGTAAGGTCTGCTCAAAACGTAATCCTGTTTATTGACGAGGTTCACACCATTCTAGGAGCCGGTGGTGCAGAAGGGGCTATAGATGCCTCCAACATAATGAAGCCTGTTATGGCACGAGGTGAGATCAGGATAATCGGCGCAACCACCTTTGAGGAGTACAAGAAGACAATCGAAAAGGATGGGGCACTGGACAGGAGATTCCAGAAGATTCAGGTGAGAGAACCATCTGTTCAGGAGACTATTGAAATCCTGCAGGGATTGCGGCCCAGCTACGAGAGACACCACAGGATAAAGATATCCGATGCAGCAATACAGTCAGCCGCAGAGTTGTCTGCCAGATACATGACTGGACGATTCATGCCCGACAAGGCCATCGACCTGATGGACGAGTCCGCAGCAAAGGTTTGCATAGAGGGCAGAGAGGTAGTTGCACCGGAGGATGTGGCCGAAATGTGCAGCAATATTACAGGAATCCCGCTGGGCAGAATGGGCGAGCAGGAGACCCAGCAGCTGATGGTAATGGAGAGCAGGCTATCCAGACGAATAATAGGTCAGGACAAAGCCATATCCAGGGTTTGTTCCTGTATCAGGCGCAGCAGGGCAGGCATACGGACCAAAGGCAGACCTGCCTGTGTGTTTATGTTCCTGGGCTCCACGGGAGTTGGCAAAACTGAGTTAGCCAAGGCGGTTGCAGAGGAATTGGGCAGTGGCTCAAACCTCATCAGAATAGATATGGCCGAATTCAGCGAGAAGCATAGCATTTCTAAGCTGATTGGTTCGCCTCCCGGATATGTGGGACACGAAAGTGGCGGAATGCTGGTGGACAAAGTGAGGAGAAATCCGTATTCCGTAGTCCTGTTCGATGAGGTAGACAAGGCGGGAGACGAGGTCAGAAATCTGATGCTATCCATAATGGATGAAGGCCGTCTGACAGATGCTCAGGGCAGGGAGGCGGATTTTACAAATACCACCATTATAATGACAGCCAACGAAGGCAGGGATAGCTGCGGTTCCATAGGATTTGGAGAGAGTGCATCTGACAGCCCTAAGCTGGGCAAAGGGTTTTCAAAGGAGTTCGTGGCTCGAATTGACGAGGTTATTACATTTGAAAAGCCGGATGTGGCCGTGCTGCGAAATATTGCAGAGCTGAGATTGCAGGAACTTAAGGAGAGATTGGCCGCAACAGGGAGCCGTGTGGAGTTCGCTGAGAATCTGGCTGCGACTATAGCAGAGAAAAGTTTTGCAAAACACCAGGGTGCCAGGCCGGTTGCAGAAATCCTGCGATCTCTGGTGGAGAATCCCCTGGCTGACATGATACTGTCTGGCAGAGAATCCAGAGAACCCATACTATTTGAACTGCATGAGGGAGCCTGTAAGATTGCAGTGGAGAACTAAGAAACCCTTGACAGAGGTGGGTCGCAGGAAGATAATGTGAGCCGCAGACCACTTAAAATGGGGCGCAGAATTGCCCATTAGCACCTGGATAATTTGGTCAAAAAAAGTGTTTGACAAGGGTATTTGTATCTAGTATAATGCTACCGCACGAAGTAGAAGGCTCCTTCTCACCTGCATGCGATGTTAGCTTTGCGGGTACAGAATTTCAGATCATTCCATTAAGGATTACACTGATACGAGCCGACTTTGCGCGGCTCTTTATTTATTTTTTCGGACAGACATGAGCTAGAGGCCATGATCGCGAATTGGAGGTGTATTACAATAGCTAACAAAGAAGTGATGTTGAACGAGGAGATCAGGATACCAGAGGTACGTGTTATTGATTCTGACGGTACTCCGTTGGGTTTCATGTCATCTGACGAGGCCAATGATTTGGCTGCTGACAGGGACCTGGATCTGGTGTTGATAGCACCTAATGCTACACCCCCAGTATGCAAGATCATGGACTACAGCAAATATCTGTTTGAACAGGCAAAGAAAGAGAAAGAAGCTCGTAAAAACCAAAAGGTCATCGAGATCAAGGAGGTTAAGCTCTCTCCCAAGATTGAGCAGCACGACTTTGACGTAAGAGTCAAGGCAGCTACCAAGTTCCTTAAGGAGGGCAACAAGGTTAAGGCTTCTATCCGTTTTAAGGGTAGAGCTATCCAGTATACCAACATGGGCATGGAGGTTATGAACCAGTTCTATGCAGCTCTGGCTGACATAGCAGTTCAGGACAAGAAGCCCGCTCTCGAGGGTCGTAACATGTTTATGATGCTCAGCGCAAAGAAAGATTAATCAATATCAGGAGGTGGCGTAAAATGCCAAAGATGAAGACACACAGCGCTTCCAAGAAGAGATTCAAGGTTACAGGAAGCGGCAAGATTAAGATGGGACAGGCTTTCCGTAGCCATCGTTTGTCCAGCAAGCCCCGTAAGACCAAGAAGCAGCACAGATCAACAGCATATGCATCACCTGCAGACGCAGCAAGAGTAAAGCAGTTGATTCCTTACGCAAAGTAATCGGGGAGGTATTAAGAAATGGCAAGAGTAAAAGGCGGAGTTAGAACTCACGCAAAGCATAAGAAGATTCTTAAGATGGCCAAGGGTTATTACCAGGCCAAGAGCACACTGTACAGAGTAGCTAATCAGGCTGTTATGAAGTCCCTGGTTTACGCTTACAGAGACAGAAGACAAAAGAAGAGAGATTTCAGAAATCTGTGGATCGCTCGTATCAACGCAGCAGCAAGACTTAACGGACTTAGCTATTCCAAGTTTATCTGTGGCCTCAAGAAGGCTGGCGTAGAGCTGAACAGAAAGGTTCTGGCCGACATGGCTGTTAACGATGCAGCAGGCTTCGCAAAGCTGGTTGAGATTGCAAAGGCAGCTAACTAATTTACATCGAGCATATGCGTATATTAGAGATTACTTCAGATAACAACTCCATATACAAAAAGCTCAAGAGCATTAAGGATAAAAAAGGTCGGGAACAACACGACCTTTTTTTCATTGAAGGACGTCGATTTGTGTCGGAGGCTGTCCAAAGAGGAGCAGGCATTGACATAATATGTATGGGCCAGAGGTTCTATGACAGGTACGGACAGGAGATCCTGGACAAGTGGGGACAGCGGCTCTCCCAGGTCACGTGGGTGTTGCTATCCGATAAGCTTATGGACAATCTGACAGACACAGTCAGCGATCAGGGTATCTGTGCCAGCGTACAAATCCCAGCCAACAGACCTCTGCCGGCGGCAGGCAGGCACTTTTACGTGATTTTGGACAGATTGCAGGACCCAGGTAATTTGGGCACCATTATCAGGACCTGTCACGCAGTGGGGGCAGATGGCATTATTTTGGGAGATCAGTGCGTGGATCCGTACAACACCAAGACCCTGCGCTCCACTATGGGCTCTATTTTTGCCCTGAATATCCATAGGGTAAAGGATTTGCCCTCCAGGATTGAGGAGATGCGACAGGATGGCTACAAGGTATATTCTGCAGCCCTGGAGAATGGCACGCCATATACACAGCTCAGGCTCTGGGAGCCCGACAAGCTGGCCATTGTCATAGGAAACGAGGGCAACGGCGTCTCCCAGGAGGTAATAGACGCATCCAGTGGCAATGTCTATATACCGATGCCCGGTGGGTCAGAGAGCCTGAATGCCTCTGCGGCCGCATCTATTTTGATTTATGAGAGAATAAGACAGGAGATTCAGAGTGTCTAGGATTTGCTATATTTTTGCTGCTGGACAGTGGGATGGTTCCAGCGTTGAGCCAGTCAAGGGCGACTATGTTATTGCAGCAGATGCAGGGTACATGTATCTTAAGACCCTGGGGATTAAGCCCGACCTGATCGTTGGAGATATGGATTCTCTGGACGAGGCGCCTGTTGGGGTTCAGATTACTAAGTACCCATCTGTAAAGGATGACACCGACACCTTGTTGGCAGTCAAGATAGGTCTGGATAAGGGTTACAAGGAGTTTCGCATATTTGCAGGTACAGGAGGACGTTTGGATCATACCCTGGCCAACCTGCAGGTACTGCAATATATCTCCAGGAGAGGTGGTCAGGGATATCTGGTTTCTAATAAGCAGGTAATAACTGCTATCACCAACGACACCATGCGCTTTCCCAAAAACTGCTACGATACAGTATCTGTTTTTGCACTGGGAGAAACTGCGGAGGGTGTCAGCATCAGCGGTATGGAATATTCCCTGCGAAATGCTCAGATGGATCCATACTACCCCATTGGTGTCAGCAACAAACTGACGGGAAAGAGTGCCTCGGTATCCGTAAAGCGTGGCACATTGATCATTATTTGGACCAGAGAATAGGTGCATTTGCCGGATCAAGGCATTGCAGAGATATAATGTTGCAAATAGCGATTTGGCATCAGATTGCCAGGAGGAATTATGCGAATAGACAAATACCTTAAGGTATCCAGGATAATTAAGCGCAGGACTGTCGCCCAGGAGGCCTGTGATGGAGGCAGGGTTTCCATTAACGGAAAGGTTGCCAAGCCATCCACCGAGGTCAAGGTGGGAGATATCCTGGAGATCAGATTTGGCAATGGATACACTAAGGCCAAGGTTGTGGCAGTGGCAGAGCATATGCCAAAGGACGGCGCCACAGGAATGTACGAGATTATAGATTGATGTCAGTTCACCAGGGGCACCGCAGCAGAGTGGTAGACAAATTTTTGACCCAAGGCTTAGATACATTTAACGAGCATCAGGCCCTGGAGCTCCTGCTGTTTTATGCCGTCCCTCGGTGCGACACAAATCAACTATCTCATACAATAATCGACACATTTGGTAGCCTCGGGAATGCCATGGATGCCCCGGTGGAGGAGCTGATTAAGGTTCCAGGAGTTGGCAGGCATACGGCCTCACTGATTAAACTCATACCCCAGATGGCCAGGCATTATGAGCTGAGTAAGCTACAGGATGGTGTTGTGCTAAACAGCAGGGAGCGGGCCGGAGAGTATTGTGTTAAGCTCCTGACGGGGTATGCCAGGGAAACGTTGTTCATGATATGCATGGACAGTTCCAACAGAGTTATTGCCGCAGAGAAGCTGGCAGGAGGTACGGTATCAGAGGCCAGCGTCAGCCAAAGAACTGTGGCAGAACAGGCCCTTAAGCACGGAGCCACCAGGGTTATCTTGACCCACAACCACCCAGCAGGGACGCTGGTACCATCTGTATCAGACAGGTCCATGACTCGTAGCATTTCTGCTATGCTCAGCATGTTGGGGGTAGAACTTTTAGATCACATAATCGTTGGACGGGGCAGGTTCGCTGCCATGTCTGACCAGGACTTATAGGAGGTAAATATGAGCAAAGAATTACAGATCAGAGAATCAATGTTCGCCGCCATGAAGGCAGGAGACAAGGACCGCAAGGAGGCCCTGAATCTTCTCATGGCAGCCATTAAGCAGGTTAAGGTAGACACACGCAAGGAACTGACCGAGGATGACGAGAATGGCATCATAGCCAAGGAGGTTAAGCAGCTCAAGGAGGCTAATGCCATGGCAGACCCCTCCAGACAGGAGTTTATTGACAGAAATAACAAGTTCATCGCTATTATGTCCGAGTTCCTGCCTCAGCAGATGAGCGAGGACGAGATCCGCGCCACCATCGAAAAGGTATTGGCAGATCTTGAGATTACAGCTCCCGAGGGCAAGCACAAGGGCCTTATTATGAAGAACCTTATGCCTCTTGTTAAGGGCAAGGCCGACGGCAGGCTGGTTAACGACATATTGGCCACATATTTCGCATGAGCCTCCATCATTTGAACAGCCTTGGCACTGTAACGCTGGAGACTCCCAGGCTAGTTTTGTCCAGGATTCTCCCCAAGGATGCGGAGGATATGTTCCACAATTGGGCAAGTGATCCTGAGGTTACCAGATACATGACCTGGAATTCTCACAAATCCGTAGGTATTACGAGGGAGATCATTGAGGGATGGGTGAACAGTTACGACAACCCAAACTTCTACCACTGGGCAATCAGGCTCAAGGACAGCGGTATGGCCATAGGTACCATTAGTCTGTTGGACGTATCTGACGCCAGACTTAGTTGCGAGATGGGATATTGTATAGGACGCAATTGGTGGCACCAGGGCTACACATCTGAGGCTGCATCTGCAGTCCTTAAGTTTGCCATTGAGCAGGTGGGATTTGTGAGAGTGCAGGCAGAACACTGTGGCTCCAACCCACACTCAGGCGGAGTTATGCGCAAAATCGGCATGACCTGTGAGGGCGTCAGGCGCAAGGCCTTTGTCACCAATGAGGAAACTCTGGAGGACCTGCACCTCTATTCCTTTGTTGCAGGGGATGGTTGGCAAGAGTAGATCGCAAAAAGCGAATAGTTAATTTTAAGCGTAGCAGCTCATGGTGGTTGCTGCGCTGTTTTTTGTTGACGGCAAGCATGCTCAAATGCTAGAATACTTATGTAGAAAACACTGATTATAGAGACCTAATTTACGTAGAGGTCAGGACTCATTTGACTAACCAGTGGAATATGGAGAAGTTTTAAGGAGCGCATGTCCTCTATGTAGAGGCAGGGCGCTCTTTGTGGTTTGAGAGAGAAATTTAATAGGAGGACATTATGAAAAAATACATCGTATATTTTTTCTTCATAGTTATGGCTGTGTGTTCTCTTTGCGTTCCAGCAAATGCCAGGTCTCAGGGAGATCCTCCCTATATATTACAGATGTCACCGGAGGATATCCCCCTGCTTCTGGAATTAGATAGAGAGGCCGAGAACTTAGCTATACTAGTTGAAGAGATTGCGGACGTAGTTCACGAATCACACGGAGATTCCTTGGAGGAGCGAAACAAGTATGTGTTGGAAATGCTGGGTTTTTTAGATGTTTTAGAAATCCCGATGATCTGGGATAGGCTGCCGGATCAAATAAATTATTATTCCCATAATTCGCATTTTTGTATCAGCTTTTTCATAGAGGATAGGCATATCATTCACTATTATGTATTTACCCCATCGAGTAATACAGATAGCCTGATGGTTAATGGAGGATATCTGACAAACTCTCCCCGATTATTGGGCGAGAAGATATATTTGTACCATTCGTGGGAAAAGGAACGAAACGCGACATGGGATGATCGCTTCTACGACTGGATGGGTTATTCTAAAATAGATGATTTTTATGTTCAATTTGACTATGGGGTAAGAGTCGAAAATCCCAGGCGTCAATCAGCTGAAGAAATAATACAGGCTCTAAGTGATGCTCCAATTGCCACAATTGACGAATATTATCATCTGGTTAATAAAGAGCCGGTGGACCTGGTCAAGCTGACATATTGGATCTGTGGTGCAGTCTCTGTTTCGGCAATTATCATAGGGGTAGTTATAGTAGTTGTGGTAAAGAGGAAAAGCATTAACAAAGTTGACAGAAACGAAAACTGAAAAGTGCGAAGATCCGCGTCTTTATGGCATGGCAGGGTGTGGATTCTCCAGTGGAGTTGCCAG
>JAZNEA010000081.1:0-1789 GCA_045588325.1 Clostridia bacterium | reverse complement strand
AATTAAGGAGGACTAATTATGGGAAACACATTGACAAAGGGAACATTATTTCCTGTTGAGCAGACAAACGAGATGATCAGCCTTGTAAAGGGAAAATCATCTCTTGCAAAGCTCAGTGCATCTGAGCCTGTTCCATTCAATGGCAAAGAGATTTTTACATTCACACTGGACAAAGAGGTTGACCTCGTTGCAGAAAACGGAGCCAAGTCCAATGGTGGCGCTACTGTTGCACCGGTTCAGATCATCCCTCACAAGGTTGAGTATGGTGTGAGAGTATCTGATGAGTTTATCTATGCAGCGGAAGAGAAGAGACTGGCCATCATGAAACAGTTTATCGATGGCTTTGCAAAGAAAGCAGCCAGAGGTCTTGACATCATGGCTTTTCATGGTGTTAATCCCAGGACCGGCAGCTCAGCCATCACCCTTGGCACAGAATACTATGAGGCCAAGGTCAATCAGGTAGTCACATACGATGCATCAGCTCCTCAGGACAATGTTGAGGATGCCATCTCTCTTATTGAGGGCAACGAGTATGATGTAACCGGCATGGCAATGGCTCCTGCATTTAAGAACGCATTGAAGAAGATCAAGACCGGTGCAAACCTCAACACACCTCTTTTCCCTGAGCTTGGATGGGGCAAAGTAACCGGAAACATCAACGGACTGCCTGTTGACTCCAACAGCACAGTATCTTTTGGCAGCTCTCCGCTCAAGTCAGTTGTTGGTGACTTTGAGCAGTATTTCAGATGGGGCTACGCAAAAGAGGTGCCTTTTGAGGTTATCAGATATGGTAATCCTGACAACGATGCAGTGGCAGGCGATCTTGCAGGCCACAACCAGGTATATCTCAGAGCAGAGCTCTATATTGGCTGGGCTATTCTCGTGCCTGAGGCATTTGCTGTCATCAAGAGTGGAGTTTCCGGCTGATCGGAGGATTAAATATGCGTTTTAAGTATCGCAATGTCAAGACAGGCAATGTGATCGAAAGCAATAGTGAGATATCGGCTCCCAACTGGATCAAGGAGGGAGCCGAGGCTCCTGCCAAACCAAAAGCAGTGGCTCCTGCAGAACCTGATCCGGTTCCGGATGAGGATGAGGAGGTCACTGATGACTTTTTTGGTGTTGATGACATCATCAAGCCTGATGAGCCGGCAGAGCCCAAGAGCAAGAGATCATCAAAAAAGCCTGCAAAAAGGAGTAAGAGATGAGCAATCCGGCATTTGCCACAGTAGAGGATATACAGAATCTATGGAGGCCACTCACTGCAGAGGAGCAGGAGAGAGCAGACAAGCTGCTCCCACTTGTATCTGATGAGCTGAGGGTCCTTGCATCCAATGTCAACATGGATCTTGATGCAAGAGCTGCAGATGATAGCGCATATGCATCTGTGCTCAAGATAGTTACTGTTGACGTGACCTGCAGAGTATTGAGGCAGTCAACGGAGGGTGATGCCATGTCTCAGGAGTCACAGTCTGGGCTCGGCTACACATGGAGCGGAACCTATGCAGTGGCAGGTGGTGGCATTGCCAACTCAGTGCTCAGGAATGACCTCAAAAAGCTGGGTATTTTGAGGCAACAAATGGGAGTGATTAGAACATGGCAAAGATCAAGGGAACAACAGTGACTCTCTACGAGGAGACCATAGTGGGACGTGACAGTCTGAACGCTGCTATTATTGAGCGACAGCCTGTTGAGGTAGAAAACGTGTTGATTGGAGAGCCATCCACCGATGACATCACCCAGTCAACAGCACTATATCAGAAAAAGATCACCTACATGCTTGGAATCC
>JAZNEA010000080.1:0-4174 GCA_045588325.1 Clostridia bacterium | reverse complement strand
GGCGATCTCCTTGGCCTCCTGCTCTGCAGGAACCATAACCAAAGCCTTCTCCTTGGAGGGACATACCTGTGCGCAGTTGCCGCAACCTGTACAGTCGAGCACGTCGACCTGCATACGGAACTTAAGGCCTGTGTCCTTCTTACCCTTAACGTCTACTGACTCGCCGTCGATCTTGGCAGCCTCATCCTCTGTCAACAGGTATGGACGAATTGTAGCGTGAGGACATACAGCAGCACACTGGTTACACTGGATACAGTTGGAGGGGATCCACTTGGGAACTACAACTGCGAAGCCTCTCTTCTCGTAGGCAGCTGTTCCTGCAGGGAATGTACCATCCTCACGGCCCTCAAATGCACTTACAGGAAGGTCTCCGCCCTGCTGTCTGTTCATGGGGATCATGATGTCGTTAACAAACTCTGGAACGTTCTCCATCTTGAACTCTGTATCTGCACAGTTCTTCCAGGACTCTGGAACCTCTACCTTAACAAGGTTAGCAACACCCTCGTCGATAGCTGCATGGTTCATGTTTACGATAGCCTCACCCTTCTTTGCAAAGGACTTAACTACGTACTCCTTCATGTACTTAACTGCATCTGCCTCAGGGATAATGCCGGAGAGCTTAAAGAATGCAGCCTGCAGTACAGTGTTGGTTCTTGTGGGGCCAAGGCCTACCTTAACAGCCAGCTTTGTAGCATCTACTGTATAGAACTGAACGTTGTTCTCTGCGATGTATCTCTTAACCTGTCCAGGAAGGTGCTTATCCAACTCCTCTCCTGTCCACTCGCAGTTAAGCAGGAATGTTCCGCCTGGCTTAACATCTGAGATGATCTCATACTTATCCATGTAAGAAGGCTGAGAGCAGGATACAAAGTCTGCCTTGGAGATAAGGTATGTGGCACGAATGGGGCTATCACCAAATCTCAAGTGGGAAATTGTAACGCCAAAGGACTTCTTAGAGTCATATGCGAAATATGCCTGAGCATACTTGTCTGTATGGTCACCGATAATCTTGATGGAGTTCTTGTTGGCACCAACTGTACCGTCGGAACCAAGACCCCAGAACTTACAGCTCACAGTGTCTGCAGGGATAGTATCAACATATCCGGCTGTAGGCAGAGAGAGGAAAGTTACGTCATCGTTAATACCGATTGTGAAGTGGTTCTTAGGCTCTGCCTTGTCCATGTTGTCATATACAGCAACGATCTGGTCAGGAGTTGTATCCTTAGAACCAAGTCCGTATCTACCGCCGATGATAACAGGAGCATTCTCTACGCCGTTGTATGCAGCACATACGTCGAGGTAAAGAGGCTCGCCCTCTGCACCAGGCTCCTTAGTTCTGTCAAGAACTGTAACGATCTTGGCAGTTGCGGGAATGGTCTTGCGCAGGAAAGCTGTATCAAAGGGTCTGTAGAGGTGAACCTTAACGAGACCAACCTTAAGTCCCTGCTTTGCAAGGTAATCGATTGTCTCCTCAATGGTCTCTGTAACGGAACCCATAGCTACGATAACGTGCTCTGCATCTGGTGCTCCGTAGTAGTTGAACAGGTGATACTCTCTGCCAGTAATCTTGGAGATCTCGCCCATGTAGTCCTCAACGATAGCAGGAAGTGCATCGTAGAACTTGTTGGAAGCCTCTCTGGCCTGGAAGAAGATATCAGGGTTCTGAGCTGTACCGCGTGTTACGGGATGCTCAGGGTTAAGAGCGTTAGCTCTGAATGCAGCAACTGCATCCTTGTCAAGCAGTCTGTCCAGATCTGCATAATCCATAACCTCGATCTTCTGCAACTCGTGAGAAGTGCGGAAACCATCGAAGTAGTGCAGGAAGGGAACGCGACCCTTAATAGCTGCCAGGTGAGCTACACCAGCAAGGTCCATAACCTCCTGAACACCGCCGGTAGCCAGCATAGCGAAACCGGTCTGACGGCAAGCCATTACGTCAGAGTGGTCACCGAAAATAGATAGAGCATGGGAAGCCAAAGCTCTGGCACTACAGTGAATAACTCCTGGAAGAAGCTCACCAGCGATCTTGTACATGTTGGGGATCATAAGAAGCAATCCCTGTGATGCTGTGAATGTTGTTGTGAGAGCACCGCTGGCCAGGGATCCGTGAACAGCACCTGCTGCACCAGCCTCAGACTGCATCTCTGCAACTCTGACAACCTGTCCGAACAAGTTCTTCTGTCCCTTGGAAGCCATCTCATCGACGTTCTCTGCCATGTTAGAAGAGGGTGTAATGGGGTAAATAGCAGCTACATCAGTAAAAGCATAGGCAATATGTGATGCTGCGCCGTTACCGTCCATGGTCCTCATAACCTTAGACATATATTTGAACCTCCTGGTTAATATAATTGCGCTTGAAGTGGGCAAACGCCCAGATGTAAGCATACTGTTCTATTATAGGATTATATAGGGAAAAGGTAAAGCCTTTTTATAAGAAAAAGGCTTTTAAAAGGAGCACTTTCTTGTGTAATCCTGCACTATATTACAACAGCTAAGGCATCCACAAATTGCGGATGCCTCAGGTTAATTTAATTATTTGGTTTTAAGCGAATTTCTGTATACATGAAGATTGTAGACATAGCTTAATTCTACCATTTTCTCTATGTCGTCCCCTGTAACCTCTCCACTCTCATACAAATCATCTAACTGGTAGAGCACTCCATCCTTATATCCAAAGGTGCTGTATTCACCAGACATTGGGAATTCGTATCCAGTTGCATAAGGTCCCACATAGAGCTTATCCAGCCACATTTCGCTGAACCCCTTAGCAAAGAATACGTGATAGTCATTGTACTCTCCGAAATAAAGGATATCTCCTGTCAGACCCCAGTTATTTGTGTTCTTGCTCGGGATCCTGGATAGCTCTGCCTCTATCCCTGCCCTTATGTCATCTGGTGGCAAGGGTTCATCTACCGTGTACGAATACCCCAAAACCTCCTCGCAATACTCAAAATGCCGATCCTCAATAGCATTATACTCCTCGGAATCCAACATACCATAATTCCACAGGAACACGTACATGTATCTGAAGAATTTTACAGTGCCTTTGGGCATTTCTCCATACAGGAAGATCTCTACCGGGCCGTCACTCTCAAACACCCTATAACCACCGTAAGTGCCAATGCCACCATTTTTTATTGGTGCCTGTATCGCCATGAATCCGTTGAATGTGCCATAATATACCAGGTCACCTCTCAACTCATATTCTATGTCGTCCTGAGCAGTCCACTTAACCCATTCGCTCTGCAGTGTTGCCATTTTGTCCTGGGTAAGATCCTTATCCTTGGAAAAATCCACCACCTGAGGCAGTTCAGTGCTTACCACATCTGGTTCCACCTGGTTGCGATAACTGGCCAGCTCGTACTCCTTGTACACCTCGTATACGGCCCTTACATTTTCTTCGGAAATCATCCCGAGCTCATAGGCCCATGTTAAAGATTTTAATTTAATCTCCTCTGCGTCCTTTTCGTAAAGATAGAACATGTACTTGTCACTATCCGGGAACTCAAAGGTTCCAAACTTATCCTTTTCTTTAACAGTGGTTCTTTCGCCAACAGATACCACATGGTAGCCGTTATATTCGCCATAATAGCTGATTCCCTTGGTAAGGTTCCATGGTAGTTCTGCGGAAACAGTATCGGAACACTCTTTGTGAATATCCTCGCGCACGTCCTCTGGGGGCAGCTGCATCTCGTATGTATATTCGCACCCAAGCTCCTGCTCGCAATACAGGAAATGTTGCCTGTTGATCCAATCGACGTCCTCGATGTACCCAAAATTCAAAGCTGTACTGAGAACAGAAAATGCAGGTTTATTCTCGGTTCCGACATAGAACAGGAATATCTCCATTGGACCGTCGCTCTCAAATCTTCTGTAGCCAAATTGCCCCGAAGTAATCCCTCCTGATGTGATCGGAGCCTGGAATACCATGTAATCATCTCTTGTTCCGTAGTAAATCAGGTCTCCTCTCAGTTCATATTGGCTTCCCGCTCCCGAGGTATATTCAACCCAGGCATGTCTTAACGCGTCGGCCTGCTGGGCTGACAGATCCTTTCCCACGGAATAATCGATGATCCTGGGAGAAGGTTCCGGTGTAGCGGTCGGCCCCGCTCCACCTGTTGTAGCATCCGGAGTACCACATGCCGTAACAGCAAGCAGTAGTACCAGAGCAGTT
>JAZNEA010000079.1:0-5007 GCA_045588325.1 Clostridia bacterium | reverse complement strand
TAGAGTTAACTGTATAGTCTGTGCCCTTAGTCAGTGTTACACCATCAAGGGTCACAGATGTAACATTGTAGTTCTGAAGCTGAGTTGACGTATCCGAGATAGTATAAATCGCCGTTTTCTTGTACTGCTCTGCAAATGTAGGATACGTGCTGGTAACTGTGTAGGTAGCGGTATCACCAATTGCCAATGACTTATCTGTTGAGGTCTTATTAACCACATTGAGAATACCCTTAGCCTTTGCTACAACATTAGGAATAGAATAAACTGTCTCCGTGTCACCTGTTACCTGATAGTCAAACATAACAAAGGCCGCAGAGGGGTTGTATATGTATGTTCCTGCCACATCCTGAGGATGAATAACATATACTCCGATGTGAGAGTTGTTCTTAAAATCGGTGGCAAGAGAGGCGTTTCCGCTGCCATTTGCAGTTTTAGAGTTAGATGCGATCCCATAGGAAATTACATTCTCCAGGGCGCTAACAAACTGTGAGGAACCATTCATGGCTGCGGAGGAAGCATCTGAACTGTTGTTATCGTTAACTCTGCCAGAATAGTCTTTGATAACCTCCTTGAGTACATCCTGCTCATATGCAATAAAGGCATCCTTGTTTGCAGAATATGTGGAGGACGCTGTAAGGCCATACTTAGCCAACAACTCGCTCTCAACGCCGTATGCTGTTGCAAATGCCCTAAGCGTGGAGCTTGAGTATTTCCAGTCAGAGTTTGTAAAAGCAGGATAGAACTCCCAGCCGGTCACCTTCTCCGGATTGTGCCTGATAATGTGTCTGAAACGAACAGTTGCACCCGAATGAAGCCCTGTAACGGAAAGTGATCCCATCAAATTGGGGTCTGTTATATCTCCTAATGCCAGAGTTGTAAAGCAAGACATGGTGATACAAACCACCAGAACTGCCACTATCAACTTTCTAAACATCTTTGCCATCTTTTTCTCCGTCTAATTCCGTTTTGTCTTATCTATGCATCTACTGCTTTTCTGCGCCTAATCATCAGCAACAATGCGGTTGCCATAACGGCCGTACCAACCATGGTGAATACGTATGTACCAACACCACCTGTGGATGGCAATGCCATGAGGGAGGTGTTGTAGTATGAATACGTTTCTAATGATGTTCCTCCATTTATGTAATACTTAAGCTCATGTGCGTTTCCATTTTCCCTCACTACTGGCTCCTGGAGCACAATATGTGTGTCGCCGGGATTAAGCACCTTAGCTGCAGTAACATTTGCGGAAGTACCAACTACAATCTTCTTCTCGGACAATGCATAGCCCGTCGGAGCCTGAATCTCTGTAAAGACGTATACATCATCACCATCAAGTCCTGTAACATTTGCATACCCCTCTTTGACTATAGTGATCTTTGCACTATCTACCAAATTAGCATCTGCACCCGAAACTACATAGGAATTCCTGTAAGAGTCATAGGTGAATGTTACATATTTACCATCTGATTGTCTTTGACCTACAAAGATGGCTCCTGTAAGCTTATTATTTGTATCTGCCTCAAGCTTTTGTAACTTAAATGCTACAGGGTAGGCCTTTACCATCTGTGTGTCACTATAAGAGTCAAAATGTATTACAGCGCTATTCCAAATCTCATAGAAGGTTGTGTTTTTCCATATATAGTAATCAACGACCTTAGCCTTGTATGAGATAAGTATGTCCTTACCTGCAAATTGGGAGTTGTAATCTGCTACACCATTTGATCCATCACCATCTAATAGTGTAATGACAAACTTAGAACCTGTTGCATGGTCGTCAAGGGAATACGGCAATCCTATCTCTAAAATGTAATCGGTGCCCTCCACCAGGGTGACATCACCAATCGTAACGACCACATCCTTTTTGTTCTCTACAACTACTTCACATGACATATCCTCAATCCAGAATTTTGATGTGGCATACATTTCCTTAGCAAGGGTCGGATATGTTGATGTAATATTGAACTCGACGATGTCTCCCTTTGTATATGAATACTCACCATTTTCTACCATTTTATCCAAAGTAAGCTGTGTGCTCTTGGCATGTGCTACAACGTCCTCGATGCCCTCTATATCGCCACTTAAGTTCTCACCGGTACCCTGGGCGTATTTGAAGTTAACAAATGCTGCTGTAGGAGTATACAGAATTCCACCTGAATTTACGGGAAGCATTACATATAGTCCTGTGTCAACATTCATTTTGGAAAGGTTAGGTCTAATCGTAACAAAACCATCAGCATTTGCTGTTGAATTGCCATGGGTTGAATAAAGAATTCCCTTATCGGCCAGATTCTTCAAAGCCTGTTGGAACTTTGATGAGCTATGTATAGTAGCGCTGGGAGTATTTCCGTCGCTTGGGTCGTTATCACTGAGCCTGCCTGAGCAGTCGTCAATGAACTCCTGCATTACATCCTGCTCAAATTCCATGAGTCCCTGTTTCTGCAAATCTGTCAAAGAATCAGAATACGCATTAATACCTGCGATATTATACTGTCTATACTCATCATCCTGGAGACTAAAGCCATAGGCATCTGCAAAGGCCATAAGCGTTGTATTCTTTATATCTGTCTGTCCTCTACCATACTCATAATTAGGATAAAAAATCCAGCCTGTTCTCGCATTTGCTCTCTCTGAATCCATAAAACGATCGACAGATCCCTCATTAGCTAATGCATAACTGGCAGGAACAACAACATGCTCCCACTGCACAGTAGCTCCGGCGTGAAGACCCATAATAGAAACGCTACCCTTAAGTGCATCATTGGTAATAGAGCCATCGTCATATGCAAGAGCAGTAGGTACAAAACTGGACATCAACATTGCCAGCGTCAGAACCATTATGCAGATTTTCTTAAAACATAACTTCATTTATTATTTCCTTTATTTGTTTATGCTTTCCCAAAGCACTTTTATAAATCCGCCCATGCCGCTCTGTGGGAAGTTTGTGTAGCTGTCCGGAGCAGCATAACTCAGGAATGTGGTTGCGGATGCAACCATGCTGATTATTAGCAATATTAAAATGTACTGCGTAATTCTCTTTTTCATCTTTCCTTGATTCCTGTTTTTTGCTGTTCCTCGAGTTTTCTCTTAATAGTAGTCATATTAAGAGTTATTCAATTAATTATTCCGTTTTTTTCTGTTTTTCCCTACCATGAAGTACTTATATAACACTGCCTGATATCTACAAGGTATTGCTATATGAATACTCCATGATGGGTTTGCCCCTACGAGGGGCACCGCCCATTAGAACGGTGCTCCCCCATTGGGACTGCCATATAAAAGTTTGTGTGTGGCCTAAATAGGGATTATGCCTCAACTGTCTCCTTACGGTTCATGAAGAAGATAACTGCTGCTGCCATAACAGCTGTACCTGCCATGGTGAATACGTATGTACCGATACCACCTGTGGAGGGAAGTGCGCTAAGCTTTGTGTTAGCGAATGGGTCAAGCATGTTTGTAGCAACTGCTTCTACATTATCATTTGCATCATCAATAACAACTGTATGAGTTGTTGTTACAACGATAACATCCTTACCATCAACTACCTTGATTTCCTGTGTCTCTGTTGTAACTACTGTAACTGGAGTGGAAATCTTCTGAGTTGTTGTGTTAAGCTGATATCCTGCTGGAGCCTTTGTTTCCTTGTACCAGTACTCAAGATTTGCATCCAAACCCTTAATAACAAGATTACCCTCGGAATCTACATCAAGAGTCTGTGTAGCATTAGGATCTGCTGCCTTTGCTGCTGCCTCGCTTGCATAAACAGTATATACACCATTAGATCCTACAAACCAATATGCTGTGCCAGCCTGTCCATTAAGAACCTGGAACTGAGCACCTGTAAGAACCTTATTAGTTGGGTCCTGAGAATCAACCTTTGTCAATGTGTGCTCATAAGTGTCACTAATCTCTACAGACTCTGTGTTCCAATCTGGTGTGGATGGTGGATTTTCAGGAGTTCCATCTGAATCTACCATTGGGTTAGTTGTTACTGTAGCTGTATTGATAACCTCATCAAGGTCTGTATCTGCATCCTTAACACTATCGCCAAGGTCAATAACAGTTGCAGAATATGTTACAACAACATCACCGCCAGCAAGATCATGATTATAAACGAACTTAATAACGAATCCGTTTGCAGATGTCTCCAAATTATAGTCTGTACCCTTTACGAGAGTTGTTTCTACACCATCAACAGTTACCTTCACAACAGGCTCTGTGAAGCTACCCAACTGCTCGGAGCTATCAGAAATCCAGAACTTAATAGGATTTGTATGATACTCCTCTGCAAAGTAGGGGTATGTAGCTGTAATCTTGTAATCAGCTGTATCGCCAATAGAGATAGACTTGTCTGTATCATCTGTAAGAACCTTATCTACTGTAAGAGTAGCCTTCTTAGCCTCAACTTCAGCATCTTTAAGAGTAAGGACAGCATTAGCTGTTGGGTCATACTCACCAAAGCTTACATATGCAGCCATGTTGTTATACTGAGTCTTACCATCTCCATCTACTGCCTTAATAGCATAAACACCAGCCTTATCCTCACCTGTAACACCAACAGACTTTGTTGTATCACCATCCATTGTATTTGCAGGATTTGTAGCGAGGATTGTCTTAAGAGCTGCCTGGAAATAGGAGGAACCATTAGCTGCACCATTATCTGCTGCACCATTAACTGTTCCCTCATAATCTTCAATAACTCTAGCCATAACTTCCTGCTCTGTAGCTGATGTCATATCGTAAGCATTCTTAAATGCTGTAAGATAAGCCTCATCTGTGAAAACCCAACCTGTCTTAACTGTTCTGTCTGGCTTAATAATCTGAACATAGTAAACAGTATCATTATCCTCAACCAAACCATTAACAGTAATAGTTGCCTCGTAGTCTTCTGCCATTGCAGGAATTGCGGACAATACCATTGCAAGAGCAAGTACTACTGAAAAAACCTTCTTAAAACTTGTTTTCATGTCTTTTTTTCCTTTCGTTTTTGTTTTTGATCGAATTTAG
>JAZNEA010000078.1:0-5906 GCA_045588325.1 Clostridia bacterium | reverse complement strand
TAACCGTGGACAGGAGTGCATCCAGTCCATCCAGGTTAGTAGACTTACAAGGTATGCCAATAACTGGTAATGTAGTATTGGCAGCGATGGCTCCTGCAAGGTGTGCTGCCATGCCAGCTACTGCAATGATGGCTCCAAACCCTCTCTCCCTGGCCTGCAGGGCGAACTGTGCAGCCTGCACCGGTGTACGATGTGCAGAATAGACGTGAACCTCATAGGGCACTCCCAGACTGTCAAGTGTAGCAGTAGCCTTCTCCACTACGGGAAGGTCACTGGCACTGCCCATAACAATACCGACCATTTTCATAAAACACCTCTCGCCAAAAAATAAAAGGCAGCCCTACCAAAAGATAAGGCTGCCCAGACGTGCGACACTCCAAAAAAGGCTCCCTGCGGTTAATCCGCCTACGTCAGTTGCCTACAATATGTGGGGCAAAATGTTATGCCCGACATGAACCATTTTAGCGGTTTTAAGGCACTGTTGTCAAATAAAAAGAGCGCCAGTTTTGTGTTATTTTTAACACTGTTTTTGTTGCATTTCCACAGTTTTTATTCTTTTGTAAAACTTACGGTTTAACCCTATCTTTCAGGGCGAATTTTCCCCTCAATCAGCTTCTGGATTTCCACCAATGGGATGATCATAAATGAGCAAATCAATGCCCATGCCCACTGAGCTCCTGTGAGGCTTACTGCGTCAAACAGACCCCTCACGCCAGGGATAAAGAGCACCAAAATCATGAGTACAGCACCCACAACAAAGGCCAGATTCATAAGCTTGTTGGAGAAGAACTGCTTGTTGAATACTGAGTGGACCTGAGACCTCATGTTGTATGCGTGGAACAGCTGAATCATGGCCAAAGATACAAAGGCCATTGTGATCCCCACATGCTCATCGCCAAACACTTTGACGCCAATCATGTAGCTGGCCAGCACCAGCAGGGTCTGCATGCATCCCTGGAGAGCTATATCGATACCGGTTTTGCCTGCAAAGAGGCTGCCACCTGATTTGCGAGGCTTGTGGGACATAACATCCTTTTCTGCAGGCTCAACACCCAGTGCCAGAGCAGGGAGTGAGTCGGTGACCAAGTTGACCCACAGGATCATTACGGGGGTCAGGAAGTCCTTGCCCATAAATACACTGACGATAAACAGGCACAGTACCTCTGCCACGTTAGCGGACAGCAGGAACTGGACAGCCTTTTTGATATTTGCGTATATCTTACGGCCCTCCTCCACAGCTCCAATGATAGTGGCAAAGTTATCATCTGCCAAAACCATATCCGCAGCACCCTTGGATACGTCTGTTCCTGTAATACCCATGCCGATGCCAATATCAGCTGCCTTGATGGATGGGGCGTCATTTACTCCATCGCCAGTCATGGCAACAATCTTGTCCTTAGCCTTATATGCCTTAACGATACGAACCTTGTTCTCGGGGCTAACTCTGGCAAATACGGAGTACTCCTCGATTATTCTGGAGAATTCCTCGTCAGACAGGCTGTCGATCTCCGCTCCTGTCATAACCTTTTGGCCTGGCTCCAGAATGCCGATATCTGCCGCAATGGCAGCTGCCGTATCCTTGTGGTCGCCTGTAATCATGAGAGCTCTCATGCCAGCCTGCTTACAAATGCGAACTGCCTCTTTTACCTCAGGTCTGGGTGGGTCGATCATACCAACCAATCCTACAAATACCAAGTCCTGCTCATATGCGTCCCTGTTATCCAGGTCGTCTGTCTTAATTGCTGCAGCCAAAACTCTCAAGGCCTGGGATGCCATCTGGCTGTTGGCAGCTGTAATCTCTGCCACATCCTGCTCAGTAATGGGTCTGATTCCCTCCTCTGTCCATATCCTGGTGCAACGAGGTATCAGCATATCCGGGGCTCCCTTAACATGAGCGCAAACCTGGTCCTGATTCTTGTTAACCGTGGTCATCAGCTTACGGTTGGAATCAAAGGGCAGCTCGTCGATTCTCTGCCATGTGCCCGTAAGGTCTCCGTAACTCATACCACGGTCCTTAAGATACTGGACTAGGGCAGTCTCTGTGGGGTCTCCAAGGAGCTTTGATCCATCCTCGCCTGCTCCCTCCTGTGTATCATTGCAGAGGGCAAATGTCCTTACTACAAGGTCAAATTTCTGGTCCTGAAGGGCCTCCTCTGCAGTAGCTGTATTGCCGAGAATCCACAGCCTGCGAACGGTCATCTTGTTTAGTGTTAGTGTACCTGTCTTATCTGAGCAGATAATCTCACAGCATCCCAGTGTCTCTACAGAGGGCAAGTTGCGAACAATTGCCTGTCTCTTGGCCATACGCTGTACTCCCATTGCCAGGACGATAGTTACTACCGCTGGCAAACCCTCAGGTATAGCTGCAACAGCAATTGCAACTGCTGTCATAAAGGCAGCAATAATACTATCTGCGCCCACAGTGCCCAAGGCAGAAACCTCTCTGATAACATTAGCGGCAAATATGATAATTGCGATAACAATAACAATTACTGACAGCATCTTGGCTGTTTTGTCCAGCTGCTGCTGCAGAGGTGTCTCCTCCTCTTCATTCTGGGTCAGCATCTCTGCGATTTTGCCAACCTCAGTGTCCATGCCTGTAGCTGTGACTACGCCACGGCCTCTGCCATATGTGACTGCGCCACTACTATATGCCATGTTTACTCTGTCGCCCAAAGGAGCATCTGCATCAATAATCGCGGAGGCATCCTTCTCTACAGGTACAGACTCTCCTGTAAGCGCGGACTCCTCGATCTTGAGGGATGCAGACTCAATGAGTCTAATATCAGCAGGTACGCTGTCTCCAGCCTCCAACACTACTATGTCTCCTACAACCAATTCCTCGCTGCGGATCTGTCGCTGCACACCCTGTCGAATTACCTTGGCATAGGGTTTGTTCATGTTCTTCATGGCCTCCATGGCCTGCTCGGCCTTGTTCTCCTGTACCAATCCGATTATGGCATTGAGCAAAACGATGGCCAATATGATTCCGCTGTCCACCAGGTCTGCATAATTGCTCTCTACCACCGCAAGAACTGCAGAGACTAAGGCTGCCACCAGCAGAACAATGATCATTACATCCTTGAACTGCTCAATAAACTTGGCCAGCAGGGATTTGCGCTCTCCTTCTGTCAATGCATTGGGGCCATTTTCCTCCAGTCTGCGAGCAGCCTCACTGTCGGACAAGCCCTCTCTGCCGGAACCTAATTGCTCCATTACCAAACTTGTGTCTTCGTCGTAATACCTTTTCATGTTGCTCTCCTAAAGATTTATAATGCCCAGGCCCTCAAGTAAAATCTTAAGGCCTAACAAAATCAACACTGTACCTCCCAGCAATTCTGCCTTGTCCTTTGCCCATGTGCCGCTGATGCTGCCGATCTTGGCACCTATGGCTGACAGAACTCCTGTGACTAATGCGATAATGCCAGAGGCCATAAACATCCTGACTATAGAATCCAGTGTGACGGAGAATGTTATGCCTACAGTTAACGCGTCGATGCTGGTAGCTACTGCCATCATTAGCATGGTCTTAAAGCCAAGCGTACAGTCCTCGCACTCTTCTTCCTCACGGGACAAGGCCTCTCTGATCATGTTTCCACCAATCAGGGCCAATAATACAAAGGCAATCCATGGTGCAAACTGGCTCACCAAATGCTCAAAGGTAGAACCTGCAAAATAGCCTATAACTGGCATGAGTCCCTGAAAGCCTCCGAACCAAAGGCCCACAATTATGCAATGCTTAAGCCTGACTCCCTTAATCGCCACGCCCTTACACAAAGATACCGCAAATGCGTCTGCAGACAGGCCAATGGCCAACAGAATAATGTCGTAAATTGTCATTTATTTCTCCTAAAAAACAAAAACCAGGTACGATACCTGGCAACAAACAACCCAGGTACAGCTTACTGTACATGAGTCTCATTATTTAAGACAAGCCAGACCGAACTACGGCGGGATGTTGACTTGTCACGCAACTGCGCTAACTACTCCCTCAAGACGTACAGAATTATATCATAGTCGTTGTAATAATCAACTGACATTCTATAGAAAAGATTATTTGTGCTGAATTGTGCAAAAATCGTTGTCAACAAACGCGTATGTCTCACAACAAAAATAAAAAAGCACCTGCTAAACTAGCAAGTGCTCTATGGCTGCGAAATAGGGATTCGAACCCCAACAGACTGAGTCAGAGTCAGTAGTGCTACCGTTACACCATTTCGCAACGGACTTGACGAATTATAACTCAACATATTAAGAAAAGCAACTACTTTTTTTAGTATTTACAAAAAAGCGAGTCACATTCCTGCAACTCGCTTACTTGATCCTATTTTGTTATCCCTTAAGGGACTCCATGGTTTCTGCAACCCTAACAAGGTCATCGCGGATATTGATGTGCTGTGGGCATACAGCCTCGCACTTTCCACACTTGACACACTTGTCTGCACGGGTGGCCTCATCTGTGTTGCTAAAGTAGTTCCAGTGAGTGCCCCATCTGTTACCGTACATGCCATACTCGTTCCAGATACGGAAGTTCCTGGGGATATTTACTCCGGCAGGACAAGGCATGCAGTATGAACAGCCTGTACATCCGTTATATACTCTGGCTCTCAGAGTTGTTGCCAAATCCTTGATCAACTCCTGCTCGCTGTCGTCCAAGGGCTCTCCAGCATCAAAGGTCTTGAGGTTATCCTCCAGCTGATCCATCTCGGTCATACCGCTCAAAATGATCTTGCAGTTATCCTTGGAAATCAGCCAACGCATTGCCCAGGATGCAACGGACGCATCGGGGCGGGCCTCTTTGAGCTTAGTGGTAGTGTCCTCAGGCAGGTTTGCCAATGTGCCGCCTCTCAGGGGCTCCATGATTACTACGGGAATACCCAGTTCCTTGACCAACTCGTATCCCTTATCTCCTGCCTGCTCCTCTGTATCCATGTAGTTATACTGAATCTGGCAGAAGTCCCACTTGCGTGCTGTGGCTATCTCCTCAAATACCTCGTAGCTGTCGTGGAATGAGAAACCCAGGTTGACGATCTTGCCCTCTGCCTTGTACTCATCCAGAAGAGAAAGGATATCCATCTCCTTGACCTTGGCCCAGTTATTCTTGTCCAGGCAATGGAGCAGATAGAAGTCAAAATGATCTGTCTGCAACTTCTCCAGCTGCTTTGCAAATATCTCTACTGCGTGGTCTCTGGATGTCAGAATGCTCATGGGCAGCTTAGTTGCCAGGTTGTATGTGTCTCTGGGGTATTTTGACATAATCTTGCCTACGGCAATCTCGCTCTCGCCGCCATGATAGAACCATGCTGTATCATAATATGTTATGCCTGAGGCATAGGCCTTATCCAACAGGGCCTCTGTCTTCTCCATGTCTATTTTGCCGTCCTTAGTTGGGAAGCGCATACATCCGTAACCGAGACGGGAGGGTACAGTCTTAAGGTTATCGAAATTATCTGAATAATGCATCGTTGTCCTCTCCTATATATCTTTATTTGTGGTCATTCTATCACAAAACCAACGTCCCGCAAAGCATTGAATGGCAGGTTTTATTGTTCTGTCCATAGTTCTGAAAAATAAGCTATTTTACAAAAAACGCAGACTAGAAATAGCCTGCGTTAGTATTGCGTATCTATATGTATATTGACCAATTCGATTAAGCTCTGTTGTTGATAATCTTTGTGAGCTCGATAGGATCAACGATCTTGCCATCCTTGTAAACTCTCATGTTTCCGGATGCGATCTCATCGATGAGAACTACCTCACCATTGTTATATCCGAACTCAAACTTAATGTCCCACAGATCCAGGCCAAGAGTCTTAAGATCATCTGCAACAATCTTTGTAATCTTGAGTGTCTGCTCCTTAAGGCTCTCGAACATCTGTGCTGTCATAACCTTAAGAGCAACAAGG
>JAZNEA010000077.1:0-2461 GCA_045588325.1 Clostridia bacterium | reverse complement strand
GCTCTCATTCAGTTTGTTTTTAACAAATCCATAACGTTTAAGGAAAGCAGATAAATGGAAAAGATATATTTTGTAATGCCTGCTTACAATGAAGCAGAAAATATAGAGGAAACGGTAAAAGCATGGTATCCTGTTGTCGCTCGAATTAACCGGGATGCCAATGCAGAGGCTCGTCTGGTTATTGCGGACGACGGGAGTAAGGATGAAACCTTTCAGAAGATGCAGGCGATTGCCTCATCTGGAGAATTTCCTTTCTTTGAGCCTCTTACCAAGCAGAATGGAGGACATGGCCAGACCGTATTGTTCCTTTACCGCTACGCGTTGAACTGCGGTGCAGATTATATTTTTCAGACAGACAGCGACGGACAGACCGATCCGGAGGAATTCTGGAACATGTACGAAAACCGCCATCAGTATGATTTTCAGATCGGGTATCGTAAGGGCCGGCAGGATGGCTTTAGTCGCGTGTTTGTGACCATGACGCTACGGTTTGTCGTTTGGATGATGTTTGGAGAATGGGTAACGGATGCAAATACTCCGTTCCGTCTGATGAGTAGGGAGAAATTACAGGCAATCATGAATGTGATACCTGAAGATTATTTCCTGTGTAATGTACTCATCGCCACGATTGCAAAAAAATGGAAATACAGGATGCAGTTTTATCCTATTACATTCAAACCTCGGCAGGGTGGTGAAAACTCCATCAATTTGAATAGAATTATCAGAATCGGCTTTAAAGCACTACGGGATTTCAGACTTATCAATCAGAATTTGAAGCGTTGATAAGATGATAGATTGGAAACAGAATTTTACAACACGGATGACAATGCGGTTTGAAATGATACAGAGGCTGCTTGCTCGTTATGTATGGTTCATATCAGCCATAGCAGTATTCCTTTTTGCATGGAGTAATCAAAGTCTGTGGATAGATGAATGTTGTATGGTGTTGGGGGCCATGCAGGACTCATTCGCGGATGTCTGGCATAAGGTTGAGGATGTCGGCGGAAGCGATATGCAGATGGCGTGGTATTTGTATTTGCTTCATCTATGGATTCGGTTAACTGGTGCAGATACGGAATTGATGCTGAGATTGTTTAATATCGTGTGGGTTGTGCTTGCATGCTGGTTTTTACGAAAAGAACCCAAGATATTATTCGTTTTAATCATTTCTCCCTTCTTTATATACTATATAAATGAGTTACGGCCATATGCCATGCAGGTTGCAGCAGCGTGTGGTATAACAATGTTTCTGTATAAACTGAGCCAGGGTGAAAAACAAAACTATGTTGTGGGTTTTGGATTGCTCTTCCTGCTTTGTCTTACGAGCCTGACGAGTGTAATCTGGGCAATCGGTTTTCTGGTGGCATGGGGAATTTTAGCAGGCAGGGAATTCTTCTCAAAAAAGCTCATTAAGGCCATTGCCTGTTGGTTGGTACCATTTGCTGTTCTGGGTGCTTATTATCTTTATACACTTTTAATTGGTGGGAGGGCAGCCCATATTAAATCGAGCATCATTGTGAACCTGGGCGCGAGCGTATACGAACTTTTAGGCCTGACTGGCCTCGGTCCATCCAGAAGTGAGTTGAGACTTTGTTACCAGATGAGCGATGTGCTGAGTGATGGCAGGTTATTGTTGCCTTTTCTGGCAATGCTTGTCATAGCATTGGTGTTGGTATGGGGTCTTATCGCGTGGAAGCGGTCTGCATCGCATAGTCTGTTGCCAGCACTCATCGCCTTGGCCTTCATTCCTCTGTCTATTTTTATCTACATTTCAATAACGATGGATTTTCGTTTTCTGGCCAGGCATCTTGCTCCTTTGTTTCCAGTGATATGTATTGCAGTATCGAAGGGACTAATTTGGTCTGAAAAGCGGCCTTTTCAAACTATTGCGAGCGTGGCTCTTGTTTCTCTGTGGGTGGCGAGTGATGTGTCTGTCCGCTTTAATGAAGCTCATGCGCGTGAAGATTACCGGGGGGCGGTCAAGTATTGCAAGGAGAAAAACAATAGTGGTGAGAATGTGCTATTGCTGTGCAATTATTACGGCAAAGAATATTATGGATGGAGCGACTCGTTTGCTCCTGCCCAGTGGGCGCAATGTCAAAGTATCGTTGTTTCCCGCCCCGCAGATTTCAGCCCCATTATCAAACAGATAGAATCTGCGGGCGATTACCAGAAACGCAAATTGGGGCCAGCCTTCTGGGTATACGAGAAATAATAAGGGTGCGTAGAATGGGCGTTTTATACGCACGTCGTGAGACCAGAACGGTGGGAAATTCCACCTGATGATTTGTAAAAAAACACCGGCAGGCATTTGCTTGCCGATGTTTTTGAAGGGAAGGAGAGAGAAGGATTACTTCTCGCTCAGGGAGCCGATGCCGGGCAGAACCTTGCCTTCCAGCAGCTCGAGGGAGGCGCCGCCACCCGTGGAGCAGAAGGAGAGCTTGTCAGCCACCTTGAACTT
>JAZNEA010000076.1:0-5108 GCA_045588325.1 Clostridia bacterium | reverse complement strand
TCGTAACTGCGGTGTTATCGCAGCTGAGAGCATTGAGGAGGCCATCGGCGCTGGTGATTACCAGGCTTTGGCTAAGGTTTTGTCCGGCATGACACCCGATGATGTTATCAATGAGGTTCTTGCCTCTGGCTTGAGAGGTAGAGGAGGCGCTGGCTTCCCAACAGGACGTAAGTGGCAGTTCGCTAAGGCATCAGTTAATGATGTTAAGTATGTATGCTGTAACGCTGACGAGGGTGACCCAGGAGCTTTCATGGACAGATCCGTTCTGGAGGGTGATCCACACTGTGTTATTGAGGCTATGACCATTGCAGGTTATGCAATTGGCGCTCATCAGGGTTACATATACGTCAGAGCAGAGTACCCCATTGCTGTTAACAGATTGAATATCGCTCTTAAGGCAGCCAGAGAGCATGGCCTTATTGGTAAGAACATCCTGGGTTCTGGATTTGACTTTGATCTTGAGCTCAGATTAGGTGCTGGTGCATTCGTTTGTGGTGAAGAGACAGCTCTTATGGCTTCCATCGAGGGACATAGAGGTGAGCCAAGACCTAGACCTCCGTTCCCCGCAGTTAAGGGATTGTTTGGTAAGCCTACTATCCTCAATAACGTTGAGACATGGGCTAATATTAACCCCATTATTATGAACGGTGCTGAGTGGTTCAGATCCATTGGTACAGAGAAGTCTCCCGGAACTAAGGTATTCGCACTTGGTGGCAAGATTAATAACGTTGGTCTTGTAGAGGTTCCCATGGGAACAACTCTCAACGAGATCATTTATGAGATTGGTGGCGGTATCCCCAATGGCAAGAAGTTTAAGGCTGCTCAGACAGGTGGACCTTCTGGTGGATGTATTTCTGCTGAAGCCGGTGATGTTCAGATGGACTTTGACAACCTTGCAGCCATCGGTTCTATGATGGGTTCTGGTGGACTTATCGTTCTTGATGAGGATACATGTATGGTAGATATTGCTAAGTTCTACCTGGAGTTCACAGCAGACGAGTCCTGTGGTAAGTGTACTCCCTGCAGAATTGGTACACGCAGACTGCTTGATATCCTTAACAAGATTACAGCTGGCAATGGCGAGCCAGAGGATCTGGACAAGATTTTCGAGATTTCTAATTACATGAAGTCTTCATCTCTTTGTGCTTTGGGTCAGACAGCTCCCAATCCCATTTTGTCCACAATGCAGCACTACATTGACGAGTATAAGGCTCATATTTACGATAAGACCTGTCCCGCTGGTGTATGTAAGAAGCTGCTCAACTACTACATTGTCGAAGACAAGTGTAAGGGATGTACTCTTTGTGCACGTAACTGTCCTGTTGGAGCTATTTCCGGAACAGTTAAGAATCCCCACGTTATTGATACTGCTAAGTGTATCAAGTGTGGCGCTTGCATTGAGAAGTGTAAGTTCAACGCTATTATTAAGAAGTAAGGGAGGTAGAGAATACTATGGTTAATTTAAAAATTAATGGTATTGCCGTTTCTGTACCAGAAGGCTCTACAATTTTAGATGCAGCTAAGGTTGCCAATGTCAAGATTCCTACACTCTGCTATCTCAAAGATGTTCAGAAGTGCGGATCCTGCCGTATGTGTCTCGTTGAGGCAACAGGTGCTCGTGGTCTTGTGGCTGCTTGTGTATACCCTGTTAATGAGGGTATGGAGGTTCAGACCAATACACCTAAGGTTCGTCAGTCTCGTAAGACTACTCTCGAGCTGATTTTGTCCACACATAATAAGAAGTGCTTGTCTTGTGCACGTAGCACCAGCTGTGAGTTGCAGAGACTGGCTCTTGAGTATAACTGTGATGAGGATAAGTTTGGTACTCCCGAAGAGTTCCCTGCAGTAGACAATTCTTCAGTATCTCTTATCAGAGACAACTCCAAGTGTATCAATTGTACACGTTGTGTTGCTGCCTGTGATTTGCAGACTGTCGGAGCTATCGGACCCATCCGCAGAGGTTTTGCTAAGCGTATTGGCAGCCCCTTTGAGGTCGCACTTGCAGATACAAACTGCGTAAATTGTGGTCAGTGTATCGTTGCATGTCCTGTTGGAGCTCTCACAGAGAAGAGCAATGTTCAGCAGGTTTGGGATGCTATCAGCGATCCTGCTAAGGAGGTTGTATTCTATACAGCACCTTCTGTACGCGTACAGCTTGGCGAGCCCTTTGGCAACCCAGTTGGCACCAACGTAGAGAAGAAGATGGTTACAGCTATTAAGGCTCTTGGCCAGAATGTTAAGTGCTTTAACATGGATGTTACAGCTGACCTCACAATCATCGAGGAGGCAACTGAGTTGCTCACTCGTGTTACAACAGGCGGCACAATTCCCATGTTCACATCCTGCTGCCCCGGTTGGATCAAGTTTATTGAGCACAACTACCCTGAGTACCTTGACAATCTTTCTACATGCAAGTCTCCTCAGCAGATGTTCGGCTCTCTTCTTAAGACATACTACTGTGAGAAGAACAACATCGATCCTGAGAACTTGTTTGTTGTATCTGTAATTCCTTGCACAGCCAAGAAGTTTGAGGTTGAGCGTCCAGAGATGAATTTGGATACAGATGTTGCTTTGACAACAAGAGAGTTGGCTAAGATGATTTCCGAGGCTGGCATCGACTTTAACGCTATCCCCGATGGTGAGTATGACAACCCATTTGAGACAGCTACAGGTGCTGGTGCTATCTTTGGAGCTACCGGTGGAGTTATGGAGGCTGCTCTCAGAACAGCTGCTGTTAAGCTCGGTGGCGAGGGTGAGCCCCTTGTATTCAGTGAGGTACGTGGTACTGATGGTGTTAAGGAGGCCGAGTACAACATTGGCGGAGTTACTGTTTCTGTCGCTGTTGCAAGCGGACTTGGCAATGCCCGTAAGATCATGGAGATGATTAAGTCTGGCGAGAAGAACTATACCTTTGTTGAGGTTATGGCTTGTCCCGGCGGATGTATCAACGGTGGTGGTCAGCCTTATGTATCTGATGAGATTCGCAACTCCATCGATGTTCGTGCAGTCAGAGCAAATGCTCTCTACACATACGATGAGTCCTTGCCTCTCAGACAGTCTCATAAGTCTCCCGTTGTTGATATGCTTTACAATGAGTACTTTGGTGAGGCAAACAGCCACAAGGCACATGAGATTCTCCATACTACTTACACTGCAAGAAACAAGTTCAACTGATTTTAATTACCTGAACTGTAAAGATTTGTTCTGACGGCGAAGGGAATACAACAATCTATATGCTTTGTAATCCCTTCGCCATTTTTTGACGAGGGGATTTTTCTATGGAAGAAAAGAGAATAGCTATTATTTCTATATTTGTGTATGAACGTTCTGCGTCAGCCCAAGTAAATGAATTGCTAAGTCAGGCAGGGGAATACATTGTGGGCAGAATGGGTATCCCATATCATGATAAGAACGTAAACGTTATTTCTGTAGTTATTGATGCTCCTGCAACGGTGATTAATTCAATGACAGGAAAGATTGGCATGATTGAGGGCGTAACTGCTAAGACATTGTTCTCTAAATTGTGACTTACGCACATTTTCAATGTTGTTATTTTGCTCCACGGGTGGCATAATACTTTTGGAAAAATGAATATCAGATTTCTGGATTAGTATTTTAATGCCAAAGGTACGTCCTGAGGCAGAAAGAGGTTAATATGAGAAAGTTCCTATCTATTTTGCTAGCGCTTGCGCTCAGCGTTTCTATGGTTGCATGTGGTGCTAATAATACCACCGACACACCATCACCTACACCTAATGGTGATACAGGCTCAGTTCCCACCACACTTAAAGTATATATGCCCGACGGCGCACCAGCCCTTGCTATGGCTGTTGAGATGATGAATCCTACAGCCAGTGACAAGTATAAGCTGGATATGACGGTTGTTGACGCATCTACTATCGCAACATATGTTACAGGTGATAGTCCTAAGGCAGACGTTTGCATTATGCCTGTTAATGCTGCTGCAAAACTTTTGGGAGATGGATCTAAGTATAAGCTCATGGGTTCTGTAACTAACGGCAATATCTACATTATATCTAAGAATGGCGTACAGATTACTAAGGATAACATTAATGAGTTAGTGGGAAAGACTGTTGGCGTTGTCAACTTAGCCAACGTCCCAGGCCTTACAACACAGATTGTATTTAAAATGCTTGGCCTTAAGGTTAACGTTATGGGTAATGACAGCACGACATTGACAGATGCTGTTAATTTGGTTGCTGTTAATGCTACAGATGTAACTCCGGCAGGCACTTGTGATTATTATGTGGTGCCAGAACCAGCTGCAACAACTAAGGTAACAAAAGCTGGCTTTACTATGTGTGGTTCTATGCAGGAACTCTATTCTGATGAAGGAATATATCCTCAGGCAGTATTGGTCGTTAGGTCCGATCTCTTAGCATCTGACACAGACTTGGCTGATTTCCTTGCAAATGTTCTGATAAATAATGCAAACAAGGTAGAATCTGCAGATGTTAATTCTTTAGTTGCAGCTGTAGAGCAAAATTTGACAGAGGGCATGACTCCCAGCCTTTCCGCCGGTACACTTAACGCTCAGGCAATAAAGGGCTGTAACATAAAATATGTTCCCGTCAAGGATAACCACAAGTATTTTACAGATTTTATTGATAAACTACTGGATATAAATCCAAGTTCCACAAAAGCTGTTTCTGACAATTTCTTTTATAACTAAAAGGAGAGATCATTGAATAAGTATCTTAAAAAGGCACTTTTATACTTCATTGCCATAATTCTTATGGTTATTGTATGGCAAATTGTTCACATAATTGTGGCCAATGAATATGTTGTGCCTTCTCCTTGGGATACTTTTTCTAAAATAAAGCATGTGACAGCTGACGCTAAGTTTTGGACTGCATATGGCAACACAATGCTGAGGAGCGTCATATCATTTGCTATCTCTTTTGCTATTGCGCTTGTTTTGGCTGTTTTAGCAAAACAAAGTAGAATCGTCAGGGAAATTTTTGTTCCAGGACTTGCAGTTCTTAGGTCTATACCAACAATGGCCGTCATCTTGATGCTACTTGTTTGGTTAACACCTAAGACTGCTCCAATTGCAGTAACACTCATGAAGTCGGATGTAGCCATGT
>JAZNEA010000075.1:0-1924 GCA_045588325.1 Clostridia bacterium | reverse complement strand
AAGAGATAACAAAGTGGGCAAGTTTATAGTTGGCTAACTAGTATCTAACCCACTTTATTAACTCTTCACTCTTAGTTATTAACTGAACCAATCACTCTTCACTGCCCTGTTCAGCTATTTCTGCAGGCTCAACAGATTCTGTTTCCTCAACAACCTCTGTTGCCTCTACAACGATTTCCTCGGGGGGCATTTTCTTTAGCTTAAAGTGAGCGGCCACTCCACGAATGAGGATTGACAGAACCCAGACGTGGAATACGACGTCGATGATCATGCTCATGTCTATGCCGTAGTACAGGACCATGGTGAGGGTGTCCATGGCGAACAGAATCAGTGCCACAATCAGCCAGCCGACGCGGTGCTTTTTGGAGAGGAGACCGCAGAGTACATAGAGTGCCACGGTGAGGATGGAGATGACCAATGCCACATAGAAGAGATCGGCGGGGAAGAACTCCATGAGGCCCATGCCTTCGTAGTATTCGGTGGGCATCATGCCACAGAAGAACATGGACAAGAATGTGAGCAAGTACGGAATGGATGCAGAAAACAGGAAGTACCTATCTACTTTGGTCACAAGGAGAATCAGGTTGATGGCGGTAAATGCAGCAACCATGAAGAGATTCCTGCCGGCGGCAGCGTAGTTGTATTCCAGCATAGGGCGTGATGGGGTCTTGTTTTTCATGATAACCTCCTAAAAAAGTGCGCTGATTCGCTGAGTTTGCGGGGCAGGGCGCGGAGCCACAGCCCGAATAATATGTAAATATTATAACAAGGGGAGAGGTGGAGGGAAAGGGTGGAATATTTACTGGAGTTAATAAATGATGTATTATCATAATATATAGGAGGTGCGCGATGTCAGACCAGGTAAAAAAGTATATAGAGGCCCAGAGAAGTATTATCGAGAGAGACAAAGAGAAGAGATTGATTGAGTTTGGCGTTACAGAGAAGGAGTACGCTCCAGATAATCAGAGATCGTACACCTACGATATGTGCGAAGAAGTAGATGGTGAGACGAAATATTACCGGATTGTTGCCGCCAAGGTGACAGACGAGGAGTATGCAGAGATCCTGGAGAATGATAGGCAGATAGATCTAATCTTTGCAAGGGAGAAGGAGAAAGAGGCTAGCCTTAATGCTCCGGGAGAAGAAGAGAAAAAATGGGTGCCTGTGTACGAATTGCCATCAGGTGAGGACAAGGACACCGAAAGGGGATACAAAAAGGGCAAAAGCTCCTGTGCTACTACTTTGAGAGTGCTTGCCTGGATAATATTTATTGTGGTCAGCATCGTAGGGCTTATTACGGGTGTAGATGCAGATGAGGGATGGATAACATTCGTATGCATCGGTTCTGGTTTGCTCAACATGTTGTTCTTTTATGCACTGGCAGAGATATTGGATAGACTGGCTGAGCTGACAGCAATCGCGAGAAACGGAATCAAGTACAAGGTAGATAAGAAGTAGAGTGAAGGCTCCTGGGTGACCGGGAGCTTTTTTGTATGGGTGGGAAAATAAAATTTACCTCACAGGTTAATTGCAAAGTTGATTTTGCGAGCGCTCCGTGGTAAAATGAATTTACCTTAGAGGTAAATTGTAAAGCAAGGAGGTAGCATTATGGTAATGAGTCGTAGCATTATTGCAACGCCCCCAGGAGCAACAATAAAAGAACAGCTTGTCGACAGAGGTATGAGCCAGAAGGAGTTTGCAGCCAGGATGGATATGACTGAGAAGCATATCAGCAGACTCATTAATGGCGAGGTCCTGCTTACCTCAGATGTGGCCGTGAGATTAGAGATGGTACTTGGTGTTCCGGCTAAGTTTTGGAATAACCTTGAGGCCATATATAGAGAAAAGCTTGTAAAGGCGGATATGGAAAACAAGATGGATGCGGATGTCCAGATTGCCAGAGCGTTCCCATATAGTGAGATGG